>JAQGOX010000542.1 GCA_028293365.1 Verrucomicrobiales bacterium
TGCAAATCGAAACGTTTTGGAACAGGTCCAAACGCATATAATACTCGATGATGCTCGTAATTTTCTACGAACAACGGACGCAAAGTTCGATGTTATCATCGGTGACCTGGTGGTGCCCTGGCGTCAGGGAGAGGGGTCGCTTCTGACCTTGGAAAGCTTTGCCGCCGCGCGCTCGGCATTGGCTCCTGGTGGGTTGTATTGCCAATGGCTGCCTCTGTTCCAACTCTCGGAAACGGAACTGGAAATTCTGACCCGCACTTTTCTTCGCGTGTTTCCAACAGCTTCAGTTTGGCGCGGGGATTTTTCACCGGATCGTCAATCAATCGCCTTGATCGGAGGATTGGAATCGCCCGGTGCGGACCAATCCGCACTTGAATCCAGAATTCGGTCGATGCGTAAAGATGTTTTGAACCCTCACGTGTCCGACCCAATTGGCTTTTGGATGCATTTTATTGGGACGGTTGAATCGCAGGATCTGCTCGAAACCGATGAACGGGTCAATCGCGAAGACCGTCCCTGGATTGAGTTAATCGGCCCAATGCGCCATTCCGGTGAAGAGACGGCTCAGGTCTGTACAGGGCGGAGGCTGCAAAAGTTATTGACGGCAATCAAGCAACGTTCCGCAGGCCGGAACAAAAACGCGAGCCCGGAACAGATTCGCGGTGGCAAAGCCGGCGACCGCCTGTACGAATTCACACTATCTCTTTCCGAAGGCGATGAACGGGCGGCCGCGGTTGCGCGGTCAGAGTTAAAAGCTATACTTCCCAATGAAGTTTATGCGGCGGTTTTCCCCCAATAATGGTTGAGTGAGCGTTGATGATTACGATTACCTCACCCTCCCTAAAACATCTTGTTCGGAAGTGTTCACCGAGCTCTTGGTCCGTTTCGCCCCGGGAATAAGGCAGTCCACGTCGCAATGCTTGAATGCAGTAGCTGATTCTTACTATTAGAAAGCGATGACCAACCAAAACCAAACCGGCAGCGGTGATTGGCCCTCCCTCGTGCAGGCCGGGAAACACGCGCATCTCAGACTGCCACGGATCGCGATGACCTCTCTTTTTGTGCTTTCGTGGTGCTTTATCTCTCTGAGTCACGCCGGTGCGGCTCCGAGTATTGCGCGCATTTGGAACGAACGGGCGATTGCGGCGATCCGAGTGGATACACCACATCCGCCGGCACAGGCGCGCAATTATTTTAGTCTCTCGGTTTGTATGTACGATGCCTGGGCGGCCTATGATCCGGCGGCTGTCGGCTACATTTACCGTGGTAAAAGTTCAGCAACGGACCTGGCATCTGCGCGCCGGGAGGCGATCAGTTATGCCGCCTATCGGCTCCTTAAAGAACGCCACGTGTATTCCAAAACTGCCGGGACAACCCTGTCTGCAGACGATGCGAAAATGGCGGCTCTCGGTTATGATACGAATAACATATCCCGCGACCTTTCAACTCCTGCGGGAGTGGGTAACTCCGTCTATGATGCTGTTTCGGCATGGTTCAGCAACGATGGCTGCAATCAAAACGCGGGAATTCCTTATCCTCTCAAAGATCCGCCTGTGGCGTATCCGGATTTCACGGCCGCCTTGGGGGGCTATGTCTATCTGAACCCGCCGCTCGCAGTGGCATTGGGCGGAATAACGGATGGTGACGGGCATACGGTGGTCGATATTAACCATTGGCAACGCCTTCAAATCGTTAACTCGGTTGATCAAAATGGATTTCCATCGGGTCCAATCCAAAGCTACCTCGGAGCGCAATGGAACGGTGTGCGCCCGTTTGCACTGAGCCGCACTGACTCGACAAAACCGTGGATCGATCCCGGACCTCCACCCTATTTCGGTGGCGCTTCCCACGCACAATTTGTGAAGGAGGCCGTTGCCGTCATTACGGCCGACAGCCAACTGACGCCGGACGATGGAGTCACGATGGACATCTCGCCCCGGACTTATGGAAATAACAGTCTGGATTTTGCCGGAGTCTATGGGAACGGAGAGTTTCAGATTTACGATGGACATGGTTTTACGAATAATCCAGTCACTGGTCTTCCTTATCAGCCCAATGTAGTCAAGCGCGGCGATTTGGCCCGCGTCCTGGCGGAGTTCTGGGCGGATGGTCCAAGCTCCGAAACACCGCCCGGCCATTGGAACGTTTTAGCTAATTATGTGTCCGATCACCCCTTGCTCGTGAAACGAATCGGCGGTGTTGGGCCCGTCCTTGATGATCTCGAATGGGATGTAAAAGTGTACTTCGCGCTTAACGCGGCTTTACACGATGCAGCATGCGCCTGCTGGGGAGCGAAACGTTATTATGATTCGTGGCGGCCCATCGGAGTTATCCGTTATTTGGGTGGACTCGGGCAATCCAGCGATCCCAAAAGCTCTTCCTATAATGCGAAAGGTCTTCCTTTGATCCCAAATGTTATCGAGTTGGTAACCGCGAGCACCTCGGCAGTAGGAGGACGCCATGAAGGGTTCAATTCCGGAAGCCTCGTGGTGCGCGCCTGGCCTGGACCGCCTGCGATTCCTGCAAGCCAATACAGCGGAGTTCAATGGATCTATGCTGACAACTGGGCACCGTATCAGCGAACGAATTTCGTAACCCCCGCCTTTCCAGGTTATTTTTCAGGTCACAGCACATTTAGCCGCGCTGCCGCCGAAGTCCTTGCAAAGCTGACCGGATCTCCTTTCTTTCCGGGCGGTCTGGGCACGTTCACTAACTATGTGCTCGCTTTTGAACACGGTCCTTCGCAGCCGATTGAATTGCAGTGGGCGACCTATTATGACGCGGCGGACCAGGCAGGGATTTCCAGAATTTGGGGAGGGATTCATCCGCCTATCGATAATTTAATCGGAAGGCGCATTGGGTCGCAGGTCGGAAAAAACACATGGGAGCTTGCCAAACGCTATTGGGATGGGTCTGTAACGGATGCATCGGTCGGAATAAAAGTTCTCAGTCGCGGGCAATACGAGGTTCGCTACAATACGGTGCGAGGGATTTATTACAGATCGCAATCAACTCCGGATCTGAGCCAGCCGTTTACGAATGATCCTCCGGTACTCGCCCAGCCCTTTGACTCCGTATCGATTGTCCATACCAACACGATGAAAGGCCCTCAGTCGTTCCATCGGGTGATCGGTTCCCTGGTCCCATAGACAGGGTATAATCTTCGGATTGGTAAACGTGGGGCTGACCGTCGTTCACTCGGCGGTCAGTTTTTTTTAAAGGGTCATTTATTAAATTCATCGATCGGACTTTCCTATTCATCCCCTTCCTTTGCCATTATTGCCCGGCTTGTGAAGGTTGGAATTTTGTGAGCAAGCAACTACAGTTTGAGCCGAATGGCGGATGCTCATTATATTGTCGGGATTGATTTAGGGACTTCGAATTGCGCGGCGGCGTTTGCATCGATCAAAAGCAGTCCTGCAATTCAGGATTTCCCCATTGTGCAATT
>JAQGOX010000558.1 GCA_028293365.1 Verrucomicrobiales bacterium
TCTCGGGGTTGTCCAACACTTCCAACATTCACCAGATACTTTATCTTTGGATCGATTGTGAACTTGGTATATGTGCCGCCGCTCACTCCGTGAGCATCGAACTGGAAAACAACTGGAACATGCGTGTGGCCATTAAAGCAAACTGAGGTCGTCTGGTGGTCGAAGTGTTTTGCGGCAGCAATCTTGTCGAAAACGTAATTCCATTGGCTCGGCGAACATAGACTCGAATGAACGATACCGAAATCGCCAGCGTCTAATTGATAAGGCAATTCACTTAACCATGCCCGATCAGCAACTGACAATTTTTCCCTTGTCCAATCTATCTTCTTCGCGGCACTCGGATTGAAATCGTCTAGCGAATATGACTCTGAACAGTACTCGTCGTAGTTGCCTTTCACCGAAGCCTTGCATTGCGATCGAACCAAATCCAGACACTCGACCGGCTGGTCGAAATAGCCGACGATGTCTCCCAAGCAAAGCATCGAATCACAACGCAAATGCTCGGCGTCTCGAATTACAGCCTCAAAAGCTGGCAAATTGCCATGAATGCACGATATGAGGGCGTAACGCATATCCACTTTAAGTAATCGCAGCGTTAACTTCGGATCGTTTTTAGATGGGCGAAAATTCCATTATGAATTATTTTCAATCGCGGTTTCCTCCGACAGCCACAACCTCGTTCACGGCGTATGCTTCTTCAGCAGGTCGCGAATTTCGGTGAGGAGAACCACGTCTGGAGCAGGAGGAGCGGGCGCGGGGACGAGGACTACGTCAATTCTTCTGCGTAGACGGTTAAAAGTCTTCACGATGAGAAATACGCAGAACGCCACGATCAGGAAATCAATCACGGTGTTAATGAAATTCCCATAAGCGAGCACGGCTACACCTGCATCTTTTGCCTCGGCAAGACTGTGGACTGGCAGGCCGTTTTTTCCCATTTTATTCGGATCCAGATTGATGAACAAATCGGGAAAACCTGCGCCTCCCATTATTCTGCCCAGCGGGGGCATCAAAATATCACTGACGAGAGAGGTTACGATTTTACCGAAGGCGCCGCCTATGATGACACCGACTGCGAGATCGACGACATTTCCTTTAATGGCGAAATCCCTGAATTCCCGCAGGAAAGAGCGGGATTCCTCGAAATCAATCTTCGGTAAATGGGCTGGCAAATCGAGTTTTGCCAATGAGCGGGGTAATTCTGGCAGCATATTAATTATTCTCCTTTCGGCATCCGAAGTGGATAGGTGAGGACTCTGAGATCTGCTTCAATCCGCCCGGATAGAATGTCTCAAAGTCCGCCAGCTCCAACAGATGTTGAAAATGGGGCGTTTTATCTTTCAAGATCAAAAACTTCAGTTCCTTCAGGTTATCAGACCAGCGAAAACCATTAAAGAATTCCGCGCCGGCAAATTGCGATTTGTAGAGCGCCTGCTGGGAATAGCAGGTGCCAAGGTAAAGGTGCCGAACGGCGCGCTTCGCGAAAAATTCCACAGCCGCCGTCATCATGTACATCCCCAAATTGCGCGGGGCGTAGGCGAGATCATAAAACGCGTAATAATAATATGCCATTTCCGGCTCATCCAAATAGAGTGTGACATCTCCAACATGTTTGCCGTTGGTGGTGTCCCGGAACTCGAGCACGTGTGAGATGATGGGCGCGGAAAAAAGACCGTCAAGACGCTCCATAGTCATCACATCCGCACCGAATTTCGCGTCGTAATTTTTTTTATAGATACGCCTTTTTTCTTCGGAATATTCAAAATATGCCCGACGGATCAACCTTCAATGGATTCCATCGAATTTCCGTAGAATGCGCCGGTTTTCAGAGGATGTGACATAATCTTCGAGTTTGACGCGGATGTTGCGGCACAAATAAAAACGATCGAGATTGCGTGAACTGGGCAGGAAACCGGCGGCAAACATCGCGGAGGCTGCTTCACCGGTTTCGGCCAAAGCCCATATTGCATAAGGAAAGACGTAATGGGAATAGTCAGGGCTGGCCTCGGAAAACAAGAGTTTCATGACGGCGGCCTTATGGCTTGTAGACTCGAGGCAGGCGCGATCGCCAGCTCACCAGCACATCGTAGGAGACGCTTTTTTTCCACTGCGCAACCTCGTGCGCGGTGATCTCGTCGGAACCGTCCCGCCCCATGATGACCACCTCGTCCCAGCGGCACGCATCTGGAATATCGGTTATATCGACTGTGATTGCGTCCATCGAGACGCCTCCGACCAGGGGCGCGCGCCGGCCGCGAATGAGCACTGCCCCTTCATTCCGAACGCGCGGAAATCCATCGCCGTACCCAATTGGAATGACTGCGATTCGCCGCGGTGAAGTGGCGGTGTAACGCATCCCGTAACCAACGCAGTCACCAACTTCCAGTGGCTGAATAAATGCGATGCGGCTTTTCACCGACATTACGGGCGCAATTCCAGGAATTCTCCGGCAAACCTGAGAGGGAAAAACTCCGAATTGTAAAAGCCCGACCCGGACAAGGTCGAAATGCGCCTCGGATAAATCGAGGAATCCACCGCTGTTGCAAATATGTCGCAAGGGAATATCGATCCCGGACTTTTGCAATTCAGCGAGCAGATGCATGAAACGCTCGAGCTGTTTTCGGGCAAAGGTCTTATCGAGTTCGTCCGACATCGCGAAATGGCTTAATATTCCCTCAATAACGATCCCGGGTGTTCGGCTGATTTCCTGAATAACGGGCGCCGCCTGGTCCCAGCGCAGACCAAAACGGCTCATTCCGGAATTGATTTTGATATGAAGCGGCGCGCGTTTGCCGGCCTTGATGGCAAAACCTCCGAGCAGCCGGGCGGTTTCAACATCGTTGACCACCGTCGTCAAATTGAAATCCACGCAGTAGGGCAACTCTGCTGGCTCGCGCTCACCCATCAGGAGAATCGGAGTTTCAATCCCTGCCTCGCGCAGTGTGACCGCTTCCTGAAGGGTGACCAGCGCGATGAAACTGACTCCGGCTTTGGCTGCCTCGCGAGCGACGGGAACGGCGCCGTGGCCATAGGCATCGTCTTTGAGGACGGATATCAATTTGAGCTGCGGAGCCCGCTCGGCGCGGTCGGTATTGATCACGTCGTAATTCATCCGCAATATGTCGAGATCGATCTCGACCCACGCGGGGCGCAACGGCAAATGCGATGTCAGCATAGTTACTCGTTTCCTGGCGGCCACAAACTGGCACCGACATCGGTCCGATAATAGCTGCCAAGGCATCGAAGTTTGGCAATATTCCGGTAGGCATTTGCGATGGCCTTTTCCATGGTTGGAGCTACGGCCGCAATATCCGCAATTCGATGTCCGGTCATTTGCAGTGTCCCGCCTTTCTCGCCAGCAACTTCATTCCACCAAAGGTCGCAGTCAATCTTTGAAGTCACTTCCACGGGAAGGCGCGGTCCCTGCAATTGCACGTAGGGGTACCCGTAACCCGCGAGCGTCACAGAACAGCCAGCATTTAAATTATTTTTAAATTCGATCCTGACCGGCTGATTGCGCACCACTTGTGAGAGAACTTCGACCGGATTCTTCAGCATCCGCAAGATCATCGGACCGGAGGTAACGCCCAATCGCACATTATATTCCAGCACGTACCATTTGCGGCCCTGTTTCATGGCGGTGACTTGAACCGGGCCGTGAAAGTTTGTGGCTCGAAACCAGGGAAGCAACGGACGCAGCAACTGCCGGGCGAGACCGTATTTATCTCCAGGATCTTTTTCAACCAATCCTCCCAGGGGAGCACCAGCCACCACACCCATGTTCCCAGTAAATGCCCTTTTATATTCCTGGTTGGTGACCAGGGAATAAATCTCGCCACCGCTAACGACGGCAATGTGACCGGCCTCGGCGCGTCCCATGTATTCCTGCAAAAAAGCTCCTTCGCCATAGTTCAGGCGTTCGATCCAGGAGCGCGTATCCTCGACCGATTCGCAAACGACTGTGTGAATTGGACTGGTCGGAGAACAAAGCGGATTTTTTAGAACGTAAGGCCGGGGATCTTTGCGTAGAATCTGCCGCGCTTCCTCGACCGTGCGTGCGACGTAAGACCTGGGAAAAGGAATTTTGTATTCTTCGCAAAGCTGGCGACCGAAATCGCGGTCGCGCTCCAATTTTAGCGCATCGCCGGTCGGGCAGAAAATCGGAGTTCCCATTTCGAGCAGTTCCGCTGCCCAGGGTTTTTGAGCCCAGTCGATCGACATTGG
>JAQGOX010000579.1 GCA_028293365.1 Verrucomicrobiales bacterium
TGGAGCGAGGAACTGTTTGGACCGGTGGCGGCCATCATTCGCGCAGAAAATGAAGAAGACGCAGTGCGAATCGCCAATGATACCACCTTTGGACTCGGGGCCGCTGTATTCACGCAAGACCTTAGCCGGGGCGAACGCCTCGCGCGCTTGCTCGACGCCGGGTCCACCTTCGTCAATCGCGCTGTAGCTTCGGATCCGCGCATGCCTTTTGGAGGAATCAAGGAGTCGGGCTACGGTCGGGAGCTCGGCAGTTACGGGATTAAGGAGTTTGTGAATGTGAAGACGGTAAGCATTAATTGAGCGGCGGGCGGTGATCTTTAACCACAATCTCTCAGGCGCCCTTTCGATCACCAGCCCCGTCGCTTTTTCGGCGGGGTGTTAACGCTGCGTCTTTTGCAGCCGAATCGCCATAGATCTGAGCCTCGTGACCCCGGCTGCTACGAGTTTTGATCGCATATTCAGAAGAATCTCAGGTCAAGAATCGAATGGTCAGAGGGTAGCGATAAAGTTGGCCATTCCCAGCCTTCACAGCGGCGACAATCGAGAGGATCAACATGGCGACTATGCCAATCAAGTAGGCCAGGATAAGGAATGGAAGGAGGAGGAATCCGATCAGGAAAACGCAGAGAACCCCCACGACGGTCGTGGATACCAGCCAATACAATGTCCACGAAAGATGAAAGTTAACGGCCTCTTTGCCGTGCGCATCGACCCCGGGAGATGCGTCGCGTTTGATGAGCCAAACAAGGACCGGGCCGAGGACATTTCCAAAGGGCACGCCGATCAAGGCGACCAATGATGAAAGGTGACACATGACTTCCCAAGAGCGCGTAGATGAGTTCGCGGGAAATCCCGCCGGTTGAATGGGTGGTAAGGTGTCGCTCATATCCATATACATCAATACCCACGACCGGAAGATTTGTGGATTATAAAGTGGGAGTAAATTTGGAATGAGCATCCGTCCTTGCTGATTGGCAAACCTGGTCCAATGCGAGGCCAACTGTCAAAAGTGTAAACAGCTTCGTCGCGGAATAGAAATAGATTCTACGGTCTTTTGCGCGCTGAAGAATTTTTCCCGTCCCGGTTGACCGTTTTGAAAAACAAAAAGTGCGTTACTCGCCTCGTCTCGTTCCTCCACCTTGACGTTCCAGGCCCGACCGACGTATATCCAAGACTCGACATGCCCCCTAGAATGACTGTTCGATCCTGGTTAACATTTATCACCGCGTTCGCCACGTTAACAAGTGAAATGGCTCTCGCTGCCGAAACCGCGCCAGGCAATGACGTGGATCATGCGAGTATCATCCGCTCCTGGGATGCGCAAAGCCTCGCCCGGGGTGAAAAGCTCTACAACAGTATTTGCATCACATGCCATGGAAATATCAGCCAAACCGGGTCGCTGCCAGCCTCACGACCATTTTGGAAAGAGCCATTTAAAAATGGCAACGATCCGCTTAGCATTTACAAAACGTTAAGCAACGGCTTCGGCCAAATGCCCGCATGGACGTTCCTCACCCCCGAGCAGCGCTATGACGCGATCCAGTACATCCGCGAAACATTCGTTAAACCGCACAACCGTTCCGCCTATTTCGAGGTAACAAGCGAATATCTGGCAGGGCTGCCGAAAGGTTCGGGCCGCGGAGTGAAAACGCCTGAGATGCTCGAATTTGAAAAAGGGCCCAAGTTCCTTCGGATGGATTTCGGTCCGGCGCTCTTTTGGACCTTGCAAGTAGCCTCGAACAACATCGCTTACAAAGGGATCGCGGTACGCCTGGACGAAGGCCCGGGCGGCGTGTCGCAGGGCCGCGCCTGGATGCTTTATGATCATGACACGATGCGAGTGGCCGCCGCCTGGACTGGCGACAAGTTCATCGATTGGCGGGGAATCGCATTCGATGGCTCACACCAAACGCACTCCAGCATCGCTGGCGAGACTGCGTTCGTGAATCCAGTTGGTCCCGGCTGGGCTAATCCTGAAAGTGGGACTTTCACGGATCCTCGCTTTCACGGCCGCGATGACAAACCGTACGGCCCGTTGCCGCGCGCTTGGGCGCATTACAAAGGAACCTTCTTCCACGATAACAAAGTGGTGATCGCCTATACCGTGGGTGATACCGAAATTCTCGAACTGCCGGGCTGGGAAGCCAGCGGAGGCGCATCGCTCTTCTCGCGCACACTCAATGTCGGAAAATCTTCGCGCGACCTTTGGATGCGGGTCGCGCCCGAAAACGTTTCCGTATCGCTGGCCACCCAAAACGCAGCGACTCTCGTGAAGACGAATGGATTCACGCTGCTGCGCATCCCGGCGAACGCAACGCCGCTTAAATTAAAATTATTGATTGGCGGCGCAGCCATGACTACCGACCCTTCGCAATCTTTTGCACATCAATTTTCCCCTGCCACGGAACTTTCAACTCTGACACATGGGGGATCGCCGCGTTGGAATCCGCTACTGGCCACACGTGGCAAGCTGGGAAACAATGACGGTCCATTTGCGGTGGACGAACTCACACCGCCGCCCGACGAAGCAAACCCCTGGCACACCTGGATGCGGTTCGGCGGCTTTGACTTTTTCAAAGACGGTCAACGCGCCGCGATCTGCACCTGGAACGGCGACGTGTGGATTGTTTCCGGCATCAATGGCGAACTCTCGCAATTAACCTGGAAACGGATCGCCTCCGGACTCTTCCAACCGCTCGGCGTGAAGATCGTTGACGAGACGATTTATGTGACCTGTCGCGACCAGATCGCCCGGTTGCGAGACCTCAACGGAGATGAGGAAATTGATTTCGTCGAGAATTTCAACAACGACCATCAGGTGACCGAACATTTCCACGAGTTCGCGATGGGGTTGCAAACCGATCGCGAAGGTAACTTCTACTACGCCAAATCCGCGCGCCATGCTCTGCCGGCACTCGTTCCGCATCACGGCACGTTGCTCAAAGTCAGCAAAGACGGCGCAACCACAGAAATTGTGGCGAACGGATTCCGGGCTGCCAACGGCGTCTGCGTGAACGACGATGGCACGTTTTTCGTCACTGACCAGGAAGGTCATTGGACACCCAAGAACCGCATCAACTGGATTCACCCCGGTGGGTTTTATGGGAACATGTTCGGCTATCACGATCGCACCAGCGCGGCGGATAGCGACATGGAACAGCCGCTGGTCTGGATTACCAACGATATGGATCGCTCGCCGGGCGAATTGGTTTGGGTCACCAGTGAGAATTGGGGACCGTTCAAAGGATCGCTCCTGAATATCTCCTACGGAACCGGCCGCATTTTCGTTGTGCCGCATGAAAAAATTGGCAAGCAACTTCAGGGCGGTGTCGTGCAGCTACCCATTCCCGACTTCCCGACAGGAGTCATGCGCGGGCGGTTTCATCCAACTAATGGCGACCTCTACACCTGCGGGCTCTTTGCCTGGGCGGGAAATCGGCAGGGTGACGGCGGCTTCTATCGCGTGCGCGCGACCGGCCAGGCCGCCGACGTGCCGGTCGAGTTGCACGCGCGGGTCAATGGAGTCGAAATTCGTTTTACTGACGCGCTCGACCGCGCATCCGCGAGCAATCCCCAAAACTACGCGGTTAAAGCCTGGTCTCTGTTGCGCAGCGCCAATTACGGGTCCCCTCACATAGGCGAACACAGCCTGCCCCTCGGCAACGCCTCACTCTCGGCCGACGGAAAAACCGTCTTCCTGGAAATCCCCCATCTCCAACCGACACAGTGCATGGAAATAAAATGCACTTTGCGCGACAATAATGGCCACTCTATTTCCCGAA
>JAQGOX010000580.1 GCA_028293365.1 Verrucomicrobiales bacterium
GCTGGCTAGCGAATCGAGGCCGAACTCCATGAAGTGCTTCCGGCAATAGATTGAAGATGCAGAGAGCTTCAATTCCTCCGCAACCCTCAAAGTCAATCCTTCTTGAATCTGCTCCCTAATCGATTTCGCTGAATCGATCGATCGAGAGCTCACCACTTCATCGTCCAGCCAGTACGCTTTGGTTTCGAAGGGATAAGCTGGGAGGGAAACGCGCCGTGGAGACCTTCCCCCGTAGAATTCCTTCCAGGGCACGGTGCCGCCCGCAACCCAAAGACGCGCCGCGGCTTCCAGGTTATCCAAATTAGGTGTCTCCGATTCCAAGTTGCTTCCAATCATCTCGGCGGAAAAAACATGCCTGGATTTTTCACCGTTAAGATAGGCACTGAGCCCCAAAGCCAATTCTGCTTGGTCCTGTGCTAGCACCGCCATTCTCGAATCCATCGCGTCGCGCCCGACCTGAAGGGTGAAAGCGATATCCTCAAGCGCTTCCGCGGGATGTTTCTCAAGCCATTCAAATAGATTTCTTACTAGGCGCTCCAGTTTTGCCTCGGTGGGTGCGGACAGGACTGCAACACACGGCCCATTTCGCGGTTTGGAGCCTGTCGGCCGATTCGGATACTCCTCCAGAAGAATGTGCGCGTTATTGCCTCCCATTCCATGCGCATGTAATCCGGCGACACGAGGTAAACCATCGTCTGGCCAAGACACAGTCTGCACTGCAAGCGCACACGGTTGTCCTTCCACATTCAATTCGGGATGAATTCCCGAAAATCGGTGAATTCCCAAAATCGTGCGCGTCCGCAAACTATGAATGACTTTGAAGAGAGCGCCGAGGGACGATGCTGCTTCCATATGCCCCGCGAGCGGCTTGACGGTTCCGACGCGGCATCCCTGTGGCTTTAAGACAACGCCTCTGCTTTCTGCCATCCCTCTTAATGCCGAATTAAACGCTCTCCATTCGGCAATATCGGAAAGCGGGTTGCCCATTCCCTGCGCCTCGATATACCCCAGGTGTCGCGGATCCAACCCCACCTGCTCGTAACAAGTCCGAATAAGATCCGCATGAACAGATGGATCCGGCGAAGCCAGCGAAGTCGCCCCACGACCGTTGTGATTGACGGCAGTGTTTTTGATCACGGCATAAATCAAATTGCCATCCGCTTCCGCCCGTGCAAGCGGTTTCAATAAAACACTCGCCACAGCTTCCGAACGCACATGTCCCTGCGCATCTTTCCCAAAGGAATGGACACTTCCATCCGAACTCAACTGGTTCAGCCGCGACATCTTGATGAAAGCATCGGGAAGCAGAATCAAATTTGCGGCGCTCACAACGGCGGTCGTGATTTCTCCGGTACGCAAACTCTGGACCGCACGGTGTAAAGCCACTGCCCCGCCAGAACAGAGCGTGTTAATAAATTCACTCGGTCCGCGAAAATCAAAGAAATGCGAAATGCGATTTGCAATCATCGGCGCGGCATCCTCAATCCCCTCTCCCAAATTGCCGAATCTTGCGCGCAAAAGTTCCTGATACTCATCATCCTCGACCGCCACAAATACTCCGGTCCTGCTCTTCCTCAGCAACTGTGGCGCATACCCGCCGTCTTCCAGGGCATGATAAACGGACATCAACAATAAACGCTGACGCGGGTCGATCCTGCTGGCGTCTCGCTCCGAAATACTAAAAAAGCCAGGATCAAATCCTCGTATGTGCGGAATAAAACCTCCCCACCTCGTGCAGCTTTTATTCGGATCGCTGTTGGAAGCATCGTAGATCGATTCCCAGTCAAAACGGTCCCGTGGAATTTCCCCAAGTAACGACCGATCCTGGTCCAGCGCCTTCCAAAACTCCTCCTTCGACATGCACCCCGGAAAATATCCGGACAACCCAACTATCGCGATTGGCTCAAGCACCGTCGGTGATGACGATACAACTTTCGCCGGGACCGGAGTGTAGGAGAAACCCCTTAGCTTCGCCTCGATGCGTTTGAGCTGTTCTTCGGTGTTCATTCGAAATAATCGCGGCGAGCCTCCATTTGCCTTTCCAAATGCAACGCCAACGTTTCCACCGTCGGGAAGTCAATCAGCCAACCGGGCTGAACCTCCCGCTTTAATTCCTTTTCAAGCCGATTCGAAAAAACCATCGCGGAGATGCTATCCAATCCATAATTCTGGAACGGTTCCCCATCGCTGAGCTCACGAATCTTGAGCACATCAAAAAGATTTTTTCGAATCACCTCGCTAACTTCGGTCCTTCCATTTCCCCGGCCGGTTCGCGGCTCCATTTTGGTATTTGGAAAAAGCAACGCATGGACTCGATTGATGCGCGACGGTTCAAGCCGTTTAATCTCTTCGAATGGAACAAACGCTTCAAGTGCCTCGGCCGAAAGTGAAATGCCAGACGCCTGTGCCGTTTCCCATTCTTCCAATTGCCGATCAAATCTTTCAGGCAATCGAGGTTCGATTTCCTTTGTGATTTTTACTGGAGCCACCCTGCTTGCACTTCCAAAAAGCAATTCCGGTTGTGCGACGTTAAACGCTTCGAGGTTAAGAGCGCATGGAAGGACCCAATCTCGATTGGGCGTCTTCATCGCCAAATCGAAAAAGCGAAGCCCTGCGCGATTGGAAAATGAGATCAATCCAATCTCTCTCAGTTTGCCTTCCAAACGTTCCAGTTCCTCCGAAGCCATGCGGGCCGCGAACCCGGCTTCATTCCAATCCACCCATGTAATGGTTCGGTAACAGACCCGGCGATTTTGATGAAATTGGTAAGCCGAAAAATAATCCAGGAACGCGTTGGCCATCGCATAGTCACTCAAACCCCGAGCCAGCCGTGGAATCAATCCGGTGAGGGAGGAAAAGGAAACGAAAAAATCCAGATCATCAAAGCGGAGCAATTCGTGCAATTGCTCAGTTCCACGCACCTTCGGTTCGAAAACGTTCCGCATCCTCGCAAAATCCCTGGTAACAAACGCTGAGGAATGGGCCTCCGAATAAACTCCGGCACTGTGAATGACACCTTTGATCACACCCCACCGGCTCCGAATTCCTGCAAAAAACTCTCCAAGGCTCTTTCGGTCAGTCAAAGGACCAGTATAAATTTCAAACTGATCCAGTTTCTGACCCAGTTCGATAAAACCCTTCAGTTGTGCCCGTTGGTCCGGTGACAATTCCCCGTCCTGAGCTGCTCGCTGCCATTCAGCTTTTGGAGGCAACGATTGAATCCCCAGCAAAACCAGCTTCCGCGCCCCACTCGAAACCAAATGCTTCGCGATTTCAAAACCAATGCCACGTGTTCCGCCTGTCACGATATAAACTCCGTCACTTCTTAGTGAAAAAGTGCGCTCGAAATGCTTCTGCGACTCAGCGACCAGAAACGGGACATAACGTTTGCCCTGGCGATAACAGATTTCCGTCTCCTCATTTTTCTGTGACTCGGCGTCAACGATTTCGGCAACGCAACCGGTCTTTTCGAACGCTTCACTATCGATATCGATGGTCCTGGCACTGATATGGCTATATTCAGCGCTCAACATTTTAACGAGTCCACCAAACTTCGCTCCGGCCAAACTCATCTGCTTCGCCTCAAATGCCTGCAAACCCTGTGTAAAATGAAGTATTTGACACGGCACAAAAAGACCAATCAGAGCCTGGTATATTGCCAGTTTTCCAAACTTCTCTTCGTCATAATCTCGCGGTGTTCTATAGAGATCGCTTAGGTCGATGATTCGCTCAACGCTCGCGCAAGCCTTAAGCATGTCTGGAATATTGAGCGCCGCACTAGCCTCGTCAGCGAAATCCACAATGAAGTCAGTCCTATTTGACTGCACTCTTGAGCTCCCTACCAGGACGGGCTTTTGAAGATTTAAGATTGGCAGCAATCCAACCGATTCCTCGTTTACAAAAACGAGGGTAACTCCAATTGAAGAATTCGCCGCTTGTTGTGGCAAATCTTGTGGTTTCCATTTCTTTTCCAGGAAATGGTTTGGAATTGAAATTGGGGCCTTCCATTCGAAACGCTGCGAACTTTCATACCGGATGAATAAGGGAGTTCCTCGGGTCGGCTCGTTCCGCGCACCCGCCAGCCATTCTCGAAGAAGAAGCTGCTGCCCACTCGGCGAGATTTGATTTTCGCTGCATTCAACCAGCTTCCACTGATGTTGTTCGTCGGCGGGAATCTCAGTCTCTCCTGCAAGTCGGCCAGTATGAAGGACAAAGATCTGAATTTCTTTGGCAGATAACTCCCGGCGCAGAATTCGATTTACTTCCATCGGAAATTTCGTCTCATTCGGTCCCAGGAGGATAAATATTGCCTCCGGCGCGCGCCCAAATTCTTCTGAGCCCAATTCCTCGACGCTCACGGAACGGAGCCGCAAAGGAGTAGTCAATTGGGCTGCCTCGGACATCTGTTGAAGAAGTTGGCGGAATTGGTTTTTGTCCCGCTCGTCAGTGTAAAGAATGGTAATTCGCTTCCCGGCACACCGCCGCAACTGTTCAACCCAATCGACCGACCCTAGAACCTGGCTCGTCTGCCAGCCATCCTTCGCTGGATCGCAATTCCTTCCTATCGAGGCAATTTCATTGGTAACAACCTCCTTACGCCCCGCCGGCACCGCCCAATAACGCTCCCGCGCAAACGGATAACCCGGCAAAGACGTTCGGGTGGGAAGTGGAGCGCAATACATTTTAGGCCAATCAACAATTCCGCCTGTAACCCAAAACGCTGCCACTGATTTCAAATCTCTTGCGTCGATCAACGCATCCGAAACGCCCGATTCCTTGAGCGCAACCTGTCGAGCATAGCCTCGGAAACAATGATCGAAACTTTCATGGCCATCCAAAAACCTGCCCAAAGCCAAAACCAGTGACGATTGCGTTTTCGCAACAAACGCGACTCGTTCCTCCATCGCCTCGCGACCAGCCTGAAGCGTGTACGCAATATTCCGCAGTTCCACCTGGCTCAATTCCGGCCGTTTCTTCAAGTAGCCACGCAAACGGCCTGCCGCCTCTTGGAGTGCCTCTTTCTTTTTCGCCGACAGGACGATCAAAAACGGTTCATTTTTAGTCTCGATGCCTTCCACAAAGTTTAGCCGGGGAAGATATTCCTCGATCACTACGTGGGCGTTCACGCCACCCACGCCAAATGAGCTAACTCCTGCACGACGTGGCAACTCACGTCCTTGCGCGTCCGTGACCGTCCGCCATTTCCCAGCTTCCTGAACGATATAAAACGGACTGCCTTCGATTTGAATGAGAGGGTTAACCTCGTGGCAATGAAGCGTCGGCACCAGCGTTTTGTGCTTCAGTTGCAAAAGCACTTTGATCAGGCCCGCAATTCCGGCCGCCATTTCCAGATGGCCGATATTCGACTTCACGGAACCAAGGCCGCAAAACGCTTGCTCACCCTCAACCCGATTCGGCGCAAGGCTCTGAAACGCTTTCTTTAGCCCCTCGATCTCCACCGGATCGCCTAGTTTAGTGCCCGTCCCGTGCGTCTCAATATAACCAACCGTTCGAGGATCAATACCGGCTTTTCGATGGGCTGTTTCCAGCAATTGCGCCTGTGCCACTGGATTGGGAGCCGTAAAAGAATTAGAACGCCCGCCGTGATTCTCTGCGCTGCCGAGAATCACGCCATAAATATGATCACCCGCGGCTTCAGCATCGCTCAGCCGTTTAAGGACCAGAATCCCCGCTCCTTCTCCGCGAACGAAACCGTTCGCCTGGCTTCCGAAAGCTTTGCATCTGCCATCTTCACAAAGCATGCCCACTTTGCTGAAAGTAATATGCCCATCCGGAGTAGGCACCGTGTTGACTCCTCCCGCAAATGCCATGTCACAGGCCCCGGTCTCAAGGGCAACCACAGCCTTATGAACCGCGACCAACGAAGATGAACAGCCCGTATTGATCGGCTCACTCGGTCCATTCAGATTGAGAAAATAACTCATTCGATTGGGACCGCTGAAGGGATAGACTCCAAGAAACCCGTAATCCGGCCGCCGCTTTTCACTCGCAACCAGCCCTGCGTAACCCGTATCACCCGTGCCAATAAACAAACCGGTGTTTGTCCCGGAAATGCTGCTCGCGGAATATCCAGCATCCTCCATTGCGAGCCAGACGTACATCATGAGCAACCGATTTTGCGGATCCATTCCCTCCGCCTCGCGCGGCGAGAGATTGAAAAACAATGGATCGAATTCTCCGACACCGTCCATGAACCCGCCCCACTTTATTTTCGTTTTTGTCGGATCCTCATCCGGATCGCCGTAGTACTCTTCCCACGACCAGCGATCGGGCGGAACTTCACTGATACAATCACGCCCAGCCTTTAAGTTTTCCCAGAACGCCTCCAGATCAGCCGCCTGCGGAAATCGTCCACTCATCCCGACAATGGCGATCCTCTCCGCCTTTCCATCCCCGCGCTCTGGTTGACCCACTGTGGTTGAAACCGCCTTAGCCTCTTCGATTACCTTCAGCCTCGAAGTCTTTGAACCATTTTGATTCTGTCCGGATGGAAGAGCGGCTCCTTTCACCTCTGCCAAATAGCGGACCAGTTTGCAAATGGTAGAATGTTCGAATAGAACCGCTGGAGTCAGATTCAGACGATGATTCTGATTCAATTGGTTGGTAAGCCGAATCAGCGATACCGAATCAAATCCGGATTCGTTAAACACTCTATTGGCATCCAATTCCGCCGCGGGAAGCCCCAACAGATCGGAAATCGCTGCTCGCACGATTGAATCAACTCGCTCAAGAACAGTTATGGAATCGTTACCTGCTGGAGCCGGCCGTTCTGGAATTTTCGTTGTGAAATTTCCCGTGTCACGAAAATGCTTCGATTGCGCCAGCCAGTACGGTTCCTCCAAAAATGGATATGTTGGTAAACTGATCCGATCCGGCAATTGCTCTCCGTATATCAAATTCCAGTCCAATTCGACCCCGCGAATCCAAAGATTTGCCACCTTGTCCCATTTTCCTTCCGCAATACGCTCCTGTGCAAATGCCCGACGGTCTGGTTCGTCTCCAATCAATTGTAGAAGATCCTTTTTCCGGCTCACTTCGCCGCAAAACACTCCTTCTCCATTTTCCTTTCCATTTGCAAATTGGCTCAGCTTTTCTTTCAGTCCCTCCAGATCCTGGACTTGGAACAGCACGCGATGCTCCATCGACTCCCGGCCAACTTGAAGCGTGTAAGCCAAATCCGCTAAATATTCAGCCTCGTCATCCCGGGAGGTCTGATTCAGGACGGCCAAAAACTCACTCAGTTTGCGGGCATACGCCTGCAACCGTTCTCGAGTGCGTGCCGACAAAGGAATCAGAATAGGAATCGCTCCAAGTGCTTTGGCGCGCTTCCCCCTTCGATGTTCCTCGTAAATGGCATGCGCATTCGTGCCACCAAGGGAATAAACGTGTTGCGCAATTCGAATTGGTTGTTGTCCTGGATTCCAGGTTTCCGTTTTACCAACCACATAAAATGGAGAGTTTTCGAAACAGATCTCCGGATTCGAAGTGCGATGATTTACTACAGGTGGAAACTCCCCTTTGTTTAGACTCAGCGCAATTTTGACGCAACCGATCAACCCCGTAACCGTATCAAGATTGCCAATGTTCGGCTTTGTCGAACCAAGTCCGCAAAATTGCTTCTTGGATGTCCCGTACTGATACCCCTCGGTCAAAGCAGCCACTTCGATGGAATCACCCAGCGGAGTACCAGTTCCGTGCGCTTCGACATAACGAATTGTTTCCACCGGCACGCCAGTCTCCTGCAAAACTTTTCGAACTGCTTCAGATTGCCCTCTCAGGCTAGGCGCGGAAAATCCAACCTTATCCGCCCCATCCTGACTGAGCCCCACGCCGCGCAGTAACGCATAAATATGATCGCGATCCTGAATGGCCTCGCGCGCCCGTTTCAATAAGACAACACAGACTCCTTCACCCTCAACCATTCCGTCAGCCGCGGCATCGAACGATCTGCAATGCCCGTCGCTTGAAAGATTCAAACCCGGCTCATAGAGATAGCCAACCTTGTTCGGTGCGAATAAATTCGCCGCACCCACCAGCGCGTACTGAACCTCTTTCGACAACAGACTGCGGCAGGCGAGATGCAAACCAGTCATTGAGGACGAACACAAACTCTGAACAAAAAAGCTCGGTCCTTTCAATCCCAGGCTATAGGAAATCCAGGCCGGAATCATCCCAGGCTGCCCAAACTGGCCAGCTTCATGCCCATCCATCCCTTGCAGTTCGCGCTCGGCCAGCCCTGACGCTTGCTGATAGTAATTGTTTCCCGCCGACATGAAGACACTCGTCTCCGGAATAGATCGCGGCGCATAACCCGCTTCTTCGATCGCCTGCCAAGTGTGTTGCAGCAACATTCTGGCTTGGGGATCCATATTCTCCGCTTGCCGCGGCGAAATATTGAAAAAGTCCGGGTCGAAATTCGCCTTTCCCTCGATCCCCATTCCGACCGGAACGAAATGCGGATTCGCGATTCGATCTTCCGAAACACCCATTGCGCGCAGTTCTTCAATCGGGTAAACCCGGGAACTTTCAATTCCTTCGCAAAGATTTTTCCAAAATTTTTCGTGATGCTCTGCTCCGGGGAAACTGCAGGAGATTCCAATGATCGCAACGCTTTGATCGTAATATTCCGGATCAATTGCTTTAGGGTCTTTTACGGGCGGGGCTTGCGCCGCGGGGCCCTTTTCTCCGGCTAATTCGTTCCGATTAATTTCACCATTTCGCAACAACGGAAATTCATTTACGAAAATGAATCGGGAAGGAATCGTGCACCCCGGCAATTCCTCACTTAACGCCTTTTTCAGGATTGGCACATGTTCTTCCCAATCCAATGCGAACGATGGAAAATTCGCCCCATGATTCAGCATTTTCTCACTGGGACCGTAATTAAGTGAACGCGGCAACGCCCCGGAACTTCCGTCTGGCTGCAAGTAGAGTTGAAACCGGCCATCCTCAAATCCTTGCTCTGTATGCAGCGTCGCCGTAATTCCCTCCGCCGCTCCCCTCTTCAAACATTCAAACGGATCAATTCCTTCATCCGATTTTTCTCGCAGTGTACCGAGGATCTCGCATATCGGCGCTTCGTCGCCGGGACTATCGAGCCACTCCATGTAGGCGATCTCTTTCGAAAGGCGCCTGTTTGGAATATCCGTAAGAAATAATGGGCCTTTCGAAGCCATCCTCAAATAATCCTCTAATGCTGAGTCAGACGGCGACCACGGATGGACGGCCGGAGCCACCCCTTCCGCAGTTCCCTCATCCAGGTATAAGAAGACATCATACCGAAACCGCACAAACTCATTCTGGAATTTTCCCATTTTGGGGTTGATCCGAACTTGTTTGATTCGCGGAATCGTCTCCCCCAGATTTTTGAAATACCCAGGATTGATCACCAATTCCTTTTCGAGCTTGATCCGATCCGCGAGCAGCTTTCGAAAACGTCGTTTGCTTGTGCTCGGAGCGCACTGTCTCTGCAGCGTCCAGACGTGGAACGCTCGAAGCAACCTCAGATCGCGCACATCTCCAATGAATATGCGTGCTTTCGGTGGGAGCCGGCGTGCCAGCGATTCGATTAGATGCGTAAGATAATCAATGCTCGGGAAGTATTGCGCCACCGAATGAATCACAACCGTATCAGCTTTTTCAATCGGTACGATCGTCAGATCAGATGCATCACAGCGAAAACAATGAACCCGATCCTTATAGGATTTATCTTCCAGGGAGGCGCTTATGTGATCGATCGCATTTTGTGACAAATCGGTCGCGAGATACTGCTCAACCCTGCTCGCGAACTGAAATAAAAGCATGCCGGTCCCGCACCCTATTTCCAGAATACACTTTGGCTTGTGATCCATCACCTGGCTCACTGCCAGATCGATGCATTCTCGAATCTCCTCATCAGAAATTTGTTCTCCGGAATCGCTCCGCACATACCCAATCGTATTGATTTTCTTTTCCGAACTGATTTCGCCACCGGCAATCGGCTGATAATTTCGCTCCCACACTGAAATCCATTGCTCAAGCCGTTCGCCTCGATCCTTTGCCGCCTTCCGGCCCGTAAAATATTCAGTCTTCGGAATCGCGAACGCCACAAGCGATTCAACGCCTTGACCATCC
>JAQGOX010000588.1 GCA_028293365.1 Verrucomicrobiales bacterium
CCGGCAAGCTTTGGCGTCTTCATTGGAACCTCCTGGAGACGCTCCGTTGAAACTCCCGTAACTCGGTCCAGAAAAGCCGATTCTTTATCTGGAGGTGTAATCCCGCGAAGAAACTCCGTGTTCCCGCATAATGCTGGATTCCCAGGG
This sequence comes from Verrucomicrobiales bacterium, assembly GCA_028293365.1. Lineage (GTDB taxonomy): Bacteria > Verrucomicrobiota > Verrucomicrobiia > Limisphaerales > SXQI01 > JAQGOX01. The sequence goes on from JAQGOX010000588.1 coordinate 148, forward strand.
CAGTGATTCCGAGATACATTAAAAACGCAGGGAGATTTCCCCTGAAGAGGCCGGTCAAAAACAAGATTCCAACCCAGATCACAAAGGAGGGAATTCCCACCAGGATCTTCCATAACGAAATCACGTTTCGATCATCTGGAAATTTCCTTCCAGCCCAGAATGCCAGGAGAATTGGAGGAAGATTTAGAATTGCTGCCGCGAGCGGAATTGGGGAAAGGATTAAAGTGGAAAGTCTGGCGAGCCGTGCCGCGTTCGGGTGAACATTCATCAGATGGCCAGCCCCTCCGCCGGCAGACTCGATTGACTTCCACGACTCGGCAAGGTCTTCGGGAACGCCGGCTTCCAGGCGTTTCAGGGCGTTAAAAAAAGTCCCCGGTTGAGCCTTTTCAGCAAGTCGTGCGATCGCTTCCCGGCTTTGCTGATCCCCATCAGATTCAAGGTTGATTCCCACATTTTCCAATCGTTGCTCGATGCGCCTCTTAAGTGTCTGAAGCTTTCGCAAACGGGAGAACTCGGACGGAAACGAGCAATCGATTGGTTCTCCAATGACGACTTCCACTTCACCGCGAAAAGCGGTTGGGTTCAGATAATGAATCCCCACTGGCAACACCACCAAATTGGAGTTGTGGTTTTCGAGGTGCTTTAGAATTAAATGAGCTGCACCGGCCTGGAAAGGAAGGTGGCGTGGGCCGAGAGAACTTGTCCCCTCCGGAAAGATGAAAAGAGAACGCCCCACGGCAAGGAGTGCCGAACATTGAGCCAAAGCGGCGGAATTTTCAGTGCGATTTCCTTTGTCCTTGCTCCGAACTATTCCGATGCCATTGAAAAAGATTCGCCCAAAGAAGCTGCTTTTGAGTTGCGCGGATACAAGGAATGCAGGAGCGCGCAACACGCGATTGTAAACAAAACCATCCACCGCACCGTTCCTGTGCAATCCAAGAAAGAGTACCGGACCGCTTGTCGGAATTCGTTCAGGATGGCTAAGAGTGATTCGTTCGAAATAAACCGTAGTGATAAATCGATGAAAAGCGCGATACCACCAATTACAAAAAAGAGGGCGCCGGTCGGGAATCACAGAAGAGTCTGCGCGGCGCGATGGAACTACATCCGAATCCGCGCAACAAACCACTTCCGGCGAGGGGCCCGCTTCCGCAATTGAACGATCCTGTTGAACCAGCTTTGACATGCCCAAACGTTAGCGGGCTGTTCGAAAACCTGTTTATTGATAATTCGTTGTCGCTCCATACAGAGAATCAATGGACGGTTCTAGCGAAAAGCCAAAGCTGACATTTCTGCGACGGACGTTAAGATAACGCCAATTATGAAAGCCCTAACACCCGCTGCGATTCTGGTTGCCATTGGCTCAATGGTTGCCGCGGGAATGCTTTGGAGCCGTAATCAGGCGTTGCTCGCCGAAATCGCAGCGTTGAGGACCCAGGGCGAAACCCTCCAAGAACAGGTCGAATCGACTGCGAAAACTGCAACGGCGGATGCCAATCAAGCGCGCACCCAAGCGGAAGCGCAGACACGCGAATTGATGAAGCTGCGTGGTGACGTGAGTCAATTAAGGTCCGGAGGCGCGCAGGAACTCCAGCAGCTTCGCGCTGAAAACGCGGCTCTTAAGCGCGAGGCAGCACATGGAGGCGCGGTGCGAACGATCACCGGGCTCGACCAGGTACGAAATGCCGAACAAGGGCACTTCCCGCGCGAGAGCTGGAGTTTTGCAGGATATAAAAGCCCGGAAAACGCTCTCGTTTCGGCGATCTGGTCGATGCGCGAGGGCGACCCGAAAACCTATTTCAATAGTTTGACGCCAGAAGAGCAGGCCCGGCTGGGAAAGCAATGGGAAAGCAAATCGGAAGCCGAAATTGCGTCCAAACATCAGAGCGATGTATCAAAAATTACCAGCATGCAAATCCTGGACCGCCAACCGGTCTCGGACGATGAGATGACCATGAGTGTATATATCGGCGGTGTTGATCGTACCGAAAAAGTGCGCATGCAACGCGTCGAGGGGGAATGGAAATTCGGTGGTTATATTCGAGAGCCCCCAAAATAACTTTGCTGTCCATTTCGATCTCCACAGCGTGGAAAGAGATTCAGAGCGGCACAATCGGTGAATCCAAGATGCCGCTTTTTCATTGCGCCGACTTCTTACATGTCGGAACTACGAGCGATCCATCCAGGGCACTCGTAAATCTGTTTTACGTTCCATAGTTACTTTTTCCCAACGGGGTTTTTGGTGATCCGCCCTTACTTGGAACTGGTTTGCCTGCGGAATGACCGCCCAAGGGAGGGCGAAGATAGTCAACTCGACGCAATTCAACTTCCCGGCTCGTGGCGTCATAAACAACATACGCTGCGGAGGGGTTCCCGTCTCGGGATTGTCCAACACTTCCAA
>JAQGOX010000591.1 GCA_028293365.1 Verrucomicrobiales bacterium
ACCCAGTGATGATGTTCGCGTCCGGCATGATCGGCGGTGGCGTTGAATGGAGTGCGGCCGAACTCAGTCGCAAAGACAACCAGGGTATCGTCCAACATTCCGCGTGATTTCAAGTCGCGCAACAACCCTGCGGTCGCCTGATCGACGTTCCTTGCCAGCGGTGCATGGGTCATCATATCAGCGTGGGAGTCCCAATTGTCGGAGGAACCGCTGTCGATCAATTCGATGAAACGCACACCTCGTTCCGCAAGTCGTCGGGCCACCAGACACTGCCAGGCAAACCCCTGGGTACTTCCGCGCTCCAACCCATAAAGCTTGAGAGTGGCATCGCTCTCCTTGGTAAGATCAAATACTTCGGGCACTTCGGCCTGCATGCCAAAGGCGGTTTCGAATGATTTGATACGCGCCGTCAAAAACGGATCGTCGGCACGAATACTCAGATGTCTTTGATTCATCTTCTGCATTTCGGCCAGTTCCAACTCCTGCAACCGGTTCGTGCCGACTCTGCGGCGGATATTTGCAACCGGTTCCGACCCGGGAACCACCAACGTGCCCTGATGCGCGCCCGGCAGAAAATCGCTCGCCCACACCTGATTTCCCGCATAAGGCGTCTTAGGGGCGATCACCATAAACGAAGGCAGATTCCGGTTTTCACTGCCAAGTCCGTAACTCACCCACGAACCGATGCTCGGACGCGCAAAGGTAAAAGATCCAGTATGAATACCAAGGGTCGCCTCATAATGATTCGTGTGATCCGATTTCATCGAGCGGATCATGCAGATATCGTCCACGCATTCGGCAAGATGCGGGAAGAGTGAACTCACCTCGGTACCGCATTGCCCATGGCGCGCAAACTCCCAGCGCGGACGTTTCAGAAACATTTTAAAGTCACCCTTGCGCCCCTGGTACTCATCCACCGATATAACCTTGCCTCCATCGGCAAACAATTTCACTTTAGGATCAAACGAATCGACGTGGGAAAGTCCGCCGCTCATATAGAGAAAAATAACGCGCTTTGCCTTCGGCGGGAAATGCGGCGCCCTCGGAGCAAGCGGGTCGATTGGTCCGGACCGTGCGGCCTCTTCGGCAAGTAGCTGAGTTACCAGACCCGGGTAAAGAAAAGAACCCGCGACCATCGAGCGGAGAAATCCCCGGCGCGATGGATCAAATGCAGCATTCGTTTTCATAGGCAACTTTAATCGATGTATACAAATTCGTTGTTTCCAAAAAGCACGCGCGCAAAGGCGGCTAAAGCAATACTATCCGCTTCTTCCTTTTGTTTCGCTGAAAATTCCGCCCGGTAGGTTTCCAGGAAGTTTATGGCGTCCGCCTTTTCACTATCGCTGGGAGAGCGCCCGAATGCCAGCCGATAGGCCGCCGCAATCCGGCTGGCATTCTCGCTGCCCGACCGTGTTAATAGCGACGCAAACTTCTCTGATTGAGCATGGACGAACGGATCATTTAGAAAATACAGCGCTTGCGTAGGAACGGTGGTCACTCGCCGATCAGGAGTGCTGGCGTTAGGGTCAGCTCCATCAAAGAGCGCAAGGAAAGGATGCCGCTTCAACCGTTGAGTCATTAAATAAACGCTCCGCTGGCGATGATCGTACACTGCGCTGAACGGACCGTGCTGTGTGTATCCCCAACTGGTTGCAGGCGGAAACGGATGACCGCGGCCCGGAGAAGTATCGAGGTCTCCGCTAACGAAAAGGATCGAATCCCGCAACTCCTCGGCTCCGAGTCGCCGGCGCGTAAACTGCCAATAGAGATCCCCGTGGGGATGATCGACGCGCCCAGCTTCAGCATCATGCTTTGAGTCCTGCTGATACGTTGCACTTAACATGATCGTCCGGTGCATCGCTTTAATCGACCATTTGTTTTTTATGAAAATCGTGGCGAGATGGTCGAGCAATTCGGGATCTGTTGGCGGTTGGCCGCGTACTCCGAAATCGTTCGGTGTTTTTACCAATCCCTGGCCGAAATGATATTGCCAGATACGATTCACCATGACACGTGCTGTGAGTGGATTTTCAGGACGCGTCAGCCAGTCGGCCAATTCGAGCCGACCGCTTCCAGTTGCGTTGGACGGCAAAATACTGCCACCCAGTGCCTTTAAGAAGCCTCTGGGCACCTCTGGACCCGGCTTATCGGGATCGCCGCGAAGTTGGATTCGCGCGTTGTGTGGCGTCCCTTCCGACACGCCGTAGGCAAGATCGACGGGGCCTTCAGCCAGCAATGCGTCCAGTTCCCGCCTGCGCTTGTCGGCATCTGCTTTCAAGACTGTGATCTGGTTTCGAACTTCGCCAATTTGTTTGAGATTCTGCAGATGTGTTACCGGCGGCGCTTCCAGTGACGGCAGCGGCCTTTCGCCACAGATAAAATTATCGGCATCCAGCGCTGGCTTCGTTCCCGGGAGATGCCCTCCGCTGTCGATAAAGATATAGTCGATGCTGCCGTCCCAACCACTGGCAAATTGACCCGAAAATTCAGTGCGTTCCGATCGGGTGGCAATCGTCCCATCGTAGCTCCTCGTCTTAAGATTGAGGATAAGTTGTACCTGATACCATTCTCCGGAGTGTAATGAACAAATCAGGTCCCGCACGTCGAGGCTGCGCCGGTAAAAAGAATTCTCGCTAAAACCAAGTTCGACCGCTGTCGAAGCACTGCCGTGGCCTGCATGGAACCGCCAGGTACCGGTTCTCGCGATTTTCCCGGCCATACTCCGCACGTCAAACCCCAGATAAAGACGTTCGGTAACATTGGTCTTCCACAAATTGGTAAGCGTCTGCCCGAATCCATTGTAACCATCCGTTTCAGGCAGATGAATTCCGAGCCTTCCGGAAGGATAAAGGTTGCAAAACGGACTTTGAGAATTCGTGGAGATTCTTACGACACTGTTTGGACCTGGATGCCACGGTTTTACCGGTGACATGCCGTCTGTCTGAAATTCAAAATCTCCATCAATTCCAGTCAAAATCTGTAATTGCGCCGTCAATTCTGTCAGTTTGGAGGTCTGTTCCGCCACTGTGGAAGGAAGCACGGTCGCAACCGGTGGAATCGTTTCTTCCTGCACGCCCATGTTATCCAAATCTACTCCGGGCAAATGGTCCTGCGAGCGACGGCCGGAATCGATGGCCATAAAATCAATAATCCCGGGCCACGTTTTTGCAAATGGCCGGTTCGTGAATACCACGACCTGCCCCGGAACGCCGACAGTACCGGAAAAAACGCGGTTATTTAGATCGAGAGTGAGCTGCAGGTTATTCCATTGGCCTGGTTTTGGCAGTGGAATTTCACAGCGGTCTGGACCCGGAAGAAGCAGCGATGCCGACGAAATAAACAGTTCGGCGGCGGGCGAATCTTCCTGGGCACCGATCCAAAATCGATGCCGTCCAGTCGCAACGGTAGCGTTCGTCGCGACGCGAAAGTCGATGTTGATATAAAGCAGACCGTGGGTTCGAGCGGGATGGAGGGCTTGTCGAACCTGATACTCATTCGTCCCGCCTGCGACGTTAATTCCCACGCCTCCATACGGATGAAGGTTCTTGAACGGACTTTGCGCCTCCTGAGTCACAGAGAGCGGCCCCTCGTAAAACCAGGGAGGCACAAGGACTCCTTTGCTGCCACCGGAGGCAATGTGCTGCAGCTCGAAATCGCCATCCAGGTCATCGAGCGAACGAAGCACCGCGCCTGGATTCACTCCGTAGGCGGCAAAGCGTGCCTCGAACGCGCGCCACTTCGGTTGTGACTCCTCGACCGGCACTAGCGGAACTAACCCCCGCACTTTGCTCTTCTGCTCAGAACCCGGGAAGGAATAGCGCGTGCTCTCAAAAATGCCGTAGAGACCGTAATACTCACTCGAGGAAATGGGGTCGAATTTATGGTTATGACACCGCGCACAGCCGAGGCTCAATCCGAGCACGCTCTGCCCCATCGTGTCGATCGTATCCTGAATCGTCAGATGATGATAATTTTCGGAATCAAACCCAAAACGACGCGAAACCGCCAGGTAACCGGTCGCCGTAACCCGTTCGGCGTAACGCTCACGCGAACCTTGTTTTGCGAGAATATCTCCCGCGATCTGTTCTCGGATAAACTCGTCATACGGTTTGTCCGCGTTGAAAGCATCGATCACATAATTCCGATACCGCCAGGCGACCGGCACCGGGTAATCGGCAGTATCCCCGGCAGTGTCCGCATACCGTGCCACATCCAGCCAGTGCCGCCCCCACTGCTCTCCATAGTGCGGTGAATTCAGCAACCGTTCGACAACCCGGGCGAAAGCATTCGTGGAAGTATCTGAAAGGAAATCGTCAACCTCCTCCGGTCTGGGAGGAAGGCCAGTCAGATCAAAAGTAGCTCGCCGAATGAGCATACGCCGATCCGCCGGTGCAGCCGGTTGCAGACCCGCCCTTTCGATTTTTGCGAGTATAAATCGGTCAATCGAATTCTCTGGCCACGTATTGTTCCGCACCGTTGGCTCCGGCGGACTTCTAACGGGTTGAAACGACCAGTGTGACGAAACCGAAGACCTGGCCTGGTCGAATTCGGCAGTAGGATAAGGTGCTCCGATCTGAATCCATCGAATCAAATCGGCAATCACACCTTCGGGAAGCTTCCGTACACCGTCCTGAGTGCGCGGCATGGCAGTTTTCTTGTCGAGATGCCTGACCGCCTGAACAAGAAGACTTTTATCCGGATCTCCAGGAATAACGACGACGCCCGAATCCCCCCCTTTGAGCAGATCCTCTCGAGTATCCAGCCGGAGCCCGCCTTTAACCTTCTTCGCCCTGGCGCTATGGCATTCGTAACAGTTCTCGACGAGCTGCGGTCGTATCCTGTTTTCAAAGAATTCGACGCCCGAGACCACCTCTTCCCCAGACACGGGCACAACTAGCCAAATACTACTCAACAACGCCAACCATAGTACGAGCCCGATAACCGGTCCGCTTTTAAAATCGAGCGTCGGAGAGTGCTGCATTTGTCGACCCATCTTGCATCCGTATGATTTCCAGCCGCAATCCTTTTTGCACCTGCATCAATGGTGCAGTTTGCAGATCGAGGCACCTTCCAGCAAAACACCGGAGGTCCTGGATTTGATTTCTCGATTCATTTAAGGTTTGGTCCCTGGATAAAGAACCTGTCGAATCACTTCCGAGTAAGCGGTCATCGTCAAATAGTTTCGAAGACCATAACCACTCTCCCTCAAAGCAAACTCCGAAAAGTCGTTGAAGAGTTTTTGTGGATTTGACGGATGGACACCATCCCCGGATATAAGCGTCGGAACCTCATAGGTATCCGTTGCGGGGTTTTTGAATTCAGGCGAGGAACCATCCCAATCAGTGGGTCGACGCTTTAGAATTTCGTCGCAGTAATCGATTAAGGGAACGCTCATTTCGCTCGCAACCCTTCGGATTGCCATGGCGAACTCCAGGCATTTTTGCAGGTGGGACGCCTGAGGCGGCGGCGTCGTCAGCAATACGATCGTGCCATTCTTCAAGCACGCTGCGACAACCTCCCGAGTCCATTGTTCATATTCCCCAACCGTCATTTGCCGAACGTCATTGCTTCCAAACATGAGCACCGCGACCTCCGGGTTTAGACTCGTCAACCAGCTCGAAACATTTTCCTGAGCCCAGAAGATCGTGGTGGATCCCTGATTACCGTAGGAAACTCCCTTTTGACCCAGGCATTGAGCTTTAATGTATTTTTTAACCAGACGATAATTTGCAGCAGCCACAGGATTTAGGTTTTTCGGTGATTCCATCAGCGGAGTCCAAAATGCTCCAGAGAACGTGATGGAATCTCCAAACTGTGCGAATATGCCATTCGTTCCAGTAAACCGTGAATGGACTTTATTCATGGGGCTCACCCATTCCGTTGCATCAGAACCCGACTCCCACGCACCGAGGTCCGGACGGTTTTTTCGTAAACGCCCCCGAATATCGCGCGGAACATCATTGAGCACCGACGCCTGACCGATCGCCGCTGAAGCCTGAGCGTTCAGCGCCAGATCACCGCTCGAAGGGTCTCTGAAATAACCTTCCAGACGCTGTGCCAGGTTATGATTTATCTGGGCGTTGCCACCCTCGTTCTGAATCCGGCCGTGAACCAGATTATCTATTATCTCGGTATGAGTGGTGCCCGCTCCGAGTCGAATCCCCCGGTTCCAATTCTGCTCGGGACGCCAAATGCTATTGTGGCAAACTTTAATTCCATCGACGTACCACAACTCGATCCCGCAGTCGGCACCTCCGGCGACCATGTTATTTCGGATAATTCCATTCGACACATAGGTGAGACGCTCCCCCGCGCCATTCGCGGTGGACTGGCCGGGATTTCCAAACGAGATGCCGCGATCGCAGTTCAAAATAATGTTTCTTTCCACGACAATTCTCCGCGAACGCACCCATATAAATATTGCCGCGCGCCCTCCGCCATTGCGCCCGTTGATATTCCTGAACTTGTTATCGCTTATCACCCAATCTTCCAAAGCCATCATGTCGATGGCGGCAATATAGTCACCATTGAAAAGCCAATTTGCCTGAGGAATTTTCGTATTCTCAAAGTCACAAAATCGAATCGATCCCCGAGCGGCATGGACATTTGGATCTTGCCCCGCCGAACCTTTAATGGCTCGAGTTCCCATATTTCTAAATCGACAATTGTAGATCTGAACATTTTTCGGTCCACGTTCGGCTTCAACTTTGATTCCGTACGAGCGACAGTCCTCAAAGGTCAGACCTGCGATCCGAACCCCATCGCAATCGGCAATGTGAAGAATATCATCATGGTCATCTCCCTGGTCCCATCCCCGCCCTTGAAGCGTTACGGAGGCGGGGTCGCCGGAACTGCTCCGGATGGTAATCTCGTGCCTTTGGCTGAGAACCAACGGTCGTGCCAACCTATAAATCCCCGGTTCGATTATCAACGTGCTGCCTGGAGTCATTTCTTCTGCCGCTGAAATAATCTGCTCCGCGGTCGATACCCGAATGACCCTGCCGGATGGTAGTGGCAGAAGAGAAGGCTTGGCCAGGGAGTCTGTAAGTTGGCCAG
>JAQGOX010000620.1 GCA_028293365.1 Verrucomicrobiales bacterium
TGACCCTTGATCGAAGTCCGGTTGATAAAGTTACTCCAGCCCGGACTTAATCGAAGTTTTTTAACTATTTGCTGGGGAGAGGTTCGCCTCTCTCCAGCTTTTTGCTTTAGGGCCAGAGCTGTCCAGAGGCCCTGGCGCAGTGCCGGGTTTCGACTCCCGAAATTCAAGTTCCGGGCAGCCTTCTAGTTTTTGAGTGAATCCCTTCCGTTTTTCGGAAGTCTATGATTTGGAATGTGGTATTGTAATCGTTCCTGTCCCACGTGAATCCAAACAATTCGAATTGCCGGTTGAGCCAGCTCGTCTGCGGCGTGCTGATGGCAATCTCGTGCGTATTTCCAGCCCGGGGTGCTTTTGATTCCGAGGTGCATCCTCTGCTTGAGAAATATTGTTTCAAGTGCCACGCCGGAGAGAAAATCAAAGGGGGCGTTGATCTTTCGAAATACCACGCCGAACTCGATATTCAGCGCGATCCAAAAACGTGGCAAACGGTTTTGCGTCAAGTGCGGGAACGGGAAATGCCCCCCGAGAATAAACCGCAGCCAACGGATGAGGAACGGCAACTATTGGTTGCGTTCACCAAACACACACTCGAAAACATCGATTACTCGAAATCGGTTCGTGATCCGGGCCGCGTGCTGATCCACCGGCTCAGCCGAACCGAATATAACAATACCATTCGCGATCTTTGCGGAGTGGATTTAAAACCGGCGGATAAATTCCCCGCGGACGGAGGCGGCGGAGGCGGGTTTGATAATAACGCGGACACTCTTTTTGTGCCGCCAATTCTGCTCGAAAAATATCTCAGTGCGGCGTCCGAGGTGATCGATGCAGCGCTTACCAATGCTCCAAATCAATTAATCGCGGTTCGTCCGGGAGCTTTTGTAACAAGTCGTTCGGCGGCGCGCAAGAGTATCGAAGCCTTTGCCAAAAGGGCATTTCGAGGACCCGTAGAAGGATCTGAGATCGACGCGCTGCTGTCGCTTTACGAACAACAGGCGCGCAAAGGGATGCGATTTGAAGATGCAATGAAAACTCCATTGCGAGCTGTTCTTGTCTCACCGAATTTCCTGTTTCGGATCGAATCAGATCGGGAGGTTTCGGGCCCCTATCGAATCACCGATTACGAACTGGCGAACAGGCTTTCTTATTTTATCTGGGCGTCGATGCCGGACGCGGAGCTTTTGCGGGCAGCGGCCGATGGAGATCTGCATGAGGAGAGCGTTTTGCGACGTGAGACGGAACGAATGCTGTCGGACCCCAAAGCGCACGCATTATCTGACAATTTCGCGGGGCAATGGCTTGGGATTCGCAATTTAAGAACCACGGCCCAACCGGATCCGGGCCGGTTCCCGACCTATACGGCGTCGTTACGGGACGCAATGTATTCTGAAAGCGTCGAGTTTTTTAATTCATTGATTCAGGATAATTGCAGCATACTGACGCTTCTCGATGCGAATTATACGTATTTGAATGAAGAATTAGCGAAGCATTACGGCATTCTTGATGTGCATGGCACCAACCTCACCAGAGTCGCATTGTCTGATCCAAATCGCGGGGGAATTCTGGGAATGGCATCCATCCTGACGTTGACTTCGTATCCGCAACGGACCAGCCCGGTACTTCGTGGAAAGTGGGTATTGGAAGAAGTGTTGGGCGCACCTTCCCCGCCGCCGCCTCCGAATGCGGGAGGACTGCCGGCCGATGATGCCCCCAAGGAAGGCATGACATTTCGCCAGAGATTGGAAAAGCATCGAAGCAAGCCGGAGTGCGCCTCATGCCACAAACGAATGGATCCGATTGGATTCGGATTGGAGAATTTCGATGCCATTGGAAGATGGCGAGCCGATATTGGTGGGAAGGCAATCGATTCTTCGGGAGTTTTGGTGACAGGCGAGAAATTTCACGGTCCTCAGGAATTAAAAAAACTCATGCTGGCCCAGGCAGACGACTTCGTGCGGACGCTCTCGGAAAAGATGCTGGCATATGCACTGGGACGCGGTGTGGAATATTACGACGCGCCCGCTGTTAAACAGATCTCCGATGAACTTCGAGCAGATCGATATCGGATGCGAACGCTTATACTTGGGATTTGCAAAAGTTTTCCATTTCAGTACCGACGCAATCAACCGCTGGAGACGGCACAAAAATGAGTTCCAGGACACGGAACTCCTGCTGGTCAGAGATAATAATACCCGCTAAACTGCATCCAGCCTGGAAAAGGAAATGTTTATGAAGACCTGGCAAATATCTCGACGAACAATGCTCAAGGGAATGGGCGCAATGATGAGTCTTCCAATGTTGGAAGCCATGGCTCCGCTCAAAACAATGGGAGGTACGCCAGTAGTCAAAGCGCCGGTCCGGATGGCAGCCTTGTACATGGCAAATGGCGTCAATCCGCAAGCCTGGGCTCCGACTGGAACCGGCGCGGCGTTCGAGCTATCTCCGATTCTTCAACCGCTGGAGAAGGTTAAAAGTGAAATCCTCGTTCTGGGAGAATTGATGAATGCCGGCACTATCGGAGGCGATGGACATTATGTCAAAACAGCGGCATTTCTGACCGGAACGACCATTACGAAAACGACAGGGAGCGAATTGCGGTGTGGCGGTGTTTCCATCGATCAAATCGCGGCACAACGAATTGGCCATTTTACGCCCTTGCCTTCGCTTGAACTGGGAATCGAACCGGTGACCACTGGAGTCGATACCAACGTCGGTTATACGCGGCTCTACGGTTCGAATATCGCCTGGGGGACACCGACGACCCCGGTTGCGAAAGAAATCAATCCGCGTTTTGCATTCGATCGGCTGTTTCGAAGTGACAATGGAAAACGCCGCGATAGTGCTGCAGATAAAAGTGTGCTCGATCTGGTTCTGAATGATGCTCACCAACTGCGCAAACGAATCGGAAAAGCGGATCAGGCCAAACTGGGAGAGTATCTCGACTCGGTTCGAGCGGTGGAAAAACGAATTGAGCATGATGCGCGGCAAAAGGCGGATGATTATCGTAGCGATCCGCTGGCGTTAAAAGAAATCGAAAAACTCGATGCGCGAATTACGAGCTATTACGATGATCCGGCCCAGGCCAGCGAACGCAGAGTAAATCATACGGAGCATGTGCGGTTGATGCTTGATCTAATCGTTCTCGGGTTCTGGACCGATTCCACCCGGGTGAGCACGTTCATGTTCGCCAACGCAGTCAGTGGAAAGAATTTTTCATTTTTGGAGGGGGTGAGCGGCGGACATCATCAGATTTCGCATCACGAAAACGACAAGGGGAAGCTCGAAGAGTACAAACGTATTAACGTTTGGCACCTTCAGCAGTACGCTTACATGCTCGAAAAAATGCAGTCGATTCGTGAAGGCGAAGGGACACTGCTGGATAACTCGATGATTCTTTTTGGCGCTGGAATGCGGGACGGGAATAAGCACGATCCCCACAATCTGCCCTTGGTTCTGGCGGGGCGTGGTGGGGGTACGATTTCGCCGGGAAGGCATTTAGTTTACGAAAAGAATACGCCATTATGCAATTTGTACCGGTCGATGCTGGTTCGAATGAATGCACCGGTGGAAAAACTCGCGGACAGCACCGGAGAACTCCCGGGTCTCGATGATCCTTCGTTCAAGGGGCTTAACGTTTCGAAGGCTGCTTGATTGATGCCCAATGGCGGCAACTCCTTTCCGGATCACCTCCGGCCTTTGCC
>JAQGOX010000646.1 GCA_028293365.1 Verrucomicrobiales bacterium
GGTTGTTCAAGCCCCGGCAGATAAGCAACTCGAGCTGCCGCTCCAAACATGCTTAAATTCCAACTATGGCTTGGTTCCAAAGGGAAAGAGTATTGAGCGTTTAGCAGTGCGAACCGCTCGGCTGAGATTTCCTGGAAGTAGTATCCGGGGATGCTTAATGGAAATTCTGAAGCAAAGGGAAGCATGCCGCCGAGCCGATACGCACTGAATCGGTCGGGTTTGACACTGGCACCAAGGGTGAGAGCGACGTCAAAGTATTGTTCGGATTCGCCAAACGTGTACTTGAGCAAACCTCTTCCCCAAAACAGGTGTGTATAAGCTTCCACCTGGCGATCATTGTTAAAACCGTAGCTTGCGGAATCGGTTCGATAATGACCTTCGTACCACGCGGAAAGCTCCATTGCGAGAGGTGCGGTTAGCGTTGGCTCGCGGCCGCCGTAACGCAAGCCGGCCCGAATGTTTACGGATTGTCGATCGTCCGGCAGAACGAATTTCGAATCAGTCTTGCTATCCGTATCATACATCGAAGCATGAATTGCCAGACGCGCGACGGCCCAAAGCGGGATCATCTGATCGGGATTAAAGCGATGGTAAATGCTGCTGGAAACTTCGCCCCCGTGGCCGACAAACGATTCGTTTTGCCGATAATCGCCGCCACGGATTTCGGGATAGGTTTCCGCAAAACCGCCTCCCGCCAAGCCAAAGCCGACATCGGTATTAGGGCCAAGGAGTTCCGCTACCCCCAATTCAGCGTCCATATAAATCGGAGCAACCGCCAGACGCATGGTCCAATTTGTGCGGATGAACTGGGGCTTATTGTAATAGAAGAAACCATAGCCGGCGATGGGTCCCTGACCTTCAAGCGGTTGATTGTAGCCAAGCTGAATCAGGCGTCTTTTTTCCGGGTCTATCTGCCCAAATGTTTGGGGGTTCAAAACAAACAGTGCGCTCACCAACGGGAGCCACTGAACTAAACGTATTGCGACGTTCGGTGTTTTGATACCGCCGAGCCTCCTCTGCATCATTGTGTTGTGTTAGCGAACGGCTGGATTATTGTTGGGGGCATGAAAAGTGTCAAAAGATTATTGCATACCCGCTACCGGCTCAACGATTTGGAGAAGAGCGTCAGGTTTTACAAGGAAATTCTGGGACTGACGGAGGTCAGGCGGCATAAATCACCGCGCGGCTCGGAACTGGCTTTTCTCAAAGCCAGCGGGAGCGAAGAACTGATTGAATTATGCTATTTTCCGTCGAGCGGACCGGTTCAGGTGCAGCCCGATTTGACGCATTTGGCATTCGAAGTGGATGATCTGGCAGAATTTGGGCGACACCTGGCGGAGCACGGGGTGACGTTCTCGGATGGCCCGCACATGAAGGATGATGGTGGGGGAATTGCGTTTATCGATGCGCCAGAAGGATATGAAATCGAACTAATCCAACTCCAAAAAGCCTGGATCTTCGATCGGTTGAGTGATCGATTTTTTTAAAGGAGGTTTCGTGGCCCGGGTGTTCGATTTGGCGATGACGCACAAGCTGGATACTGATGATTTTTTCATCCATCAGATCCAGCAGCATAGCGCCGTGCTTGGTTTGAACTTTTTTTTAATCGAACCGGTCTGGCTCGATTGTTTCTTTCAACGTTTGGCCGAAGGGGCGATTTGGGCAAAAGTATTGCTCAATATGCATAGCGAGCATCATTTGCCCGAGGAGAATTATCATCGACTGGTTCGCCTCGCGCATCATAAAGGCGTTCGCGTAATCGATCCTCCGGAAGTCGCCCTTGCCGCCTGTGACAAGGCCCGGTTGCATCCGCGACTTGTCGAAAATGGATTCAATGTGCCCGCCACAATTATCGTGCCGCGTGAGGACGTTCCCGCGTTTCGATTGACTCAGGAACAGAAGGAAATGCTGGGTCTTCCCTTCGTAATAAAGCCGAGTCTGGGGTACGGCCGGAAAGGAGTGATCCTGGATGCCCAGGACGAAGAAGATTTAAAACGATCTTTTGGGGCGTGGGACAATCCATTTTATTTGTTACAGCCAAGGATCGTTGCGGGTACGATTGGGAATTGTCCCGCATATTTTAGGGTCTATTATGCTTTTGGCTCGATTTGGTCCTGCTGGTGGAATTGCTTCACTGATCAGTATCGTATCGTCACGGAAAAGGACATTGAACAATTCGGCCTCGCCGCGCTTCCGGAAATCGTGCAACGTCTGGCAACACTTACCGGAATGACATTTTTTTCGACCGAATTGAGCCAGGTGGAAAATGGTGCATTCGTTTTGATCGATTATGTAAATGATCAATGCCATATGCTGAGCCAAAGTGCCAGCCCAAGCATGGGAGTGCCGGACCAGGTGGTGGCTGCGATTGCCAAACGCCTGGTGGAAGGGGCCCGGCAATTGGCGTTGCAACCGCGCTAACCGGCGCGTTCCAGGCACGTCCAGCAAAATAAAACCAATGAATTGGCGAGCTGGAAAATTTAACTTTAAGTTCCCGCGGCCTGCGCTGGTTATGGGGGTGCTCAATGTCACGCCAGACTCATTTTCGGATGGGGGTTGCTATTTTGAAACGGAGGCAGCAGTTGATCGAGCTCACCAGCTTATCTCTGAAGGGGCGGAAATACTGGATATCGGTGGGGAATCGACCCGCCCAAACGCGGAGCCGGTATCTGAAGCGGAGGAATTGCGCAGAGTTATTCCCGTAATTGAACGCCTTCAAGGGATTTCGGTTCCCCTTTCGATAGACACCTGCAAGCCGACGGTGGCACGGGCGGCTGCGGGGGCTGGCGCAGCTATTGTAAACGATGTGGGAGCTGGTCAGGCCCCTGCGGAAATGTGGAGTCTGGTCGCGCAGATGGGCCTCGGTTATGTTGCTATGCATATGCGAGGGACGCCGCTAACGATGCAGGATAATGCAGAGTATAGAGATGTAACGGCGGAGGTGACGGAATTTTTACGAAAACGTTTGATTGAATTACAGACGTTCGGTGTAAGGTTGGAACAAGTGGTGCTTGATCCGGGGATCGGATTTGCGAAAAAATTGCAGCATAACCTGGCATTACTCAGAGATCTGGAAATTCTTAGATGTCTGGCACGTCCACTGCTTCTGGGGATCTCGAGGAAATCTTTTATTGGGAAAGTGGTCGGTGCCCATGGCGGTGACCGATTGCCGGGATCGCTGGCAGGGGCGGTTTGGGCAGTGCAAAATGGAGTGCAGATCATTCGGGCACACGATGTCGCTCCCACGTTGCAGGCACTTCGGATGGTGGAAGCCATCCTGAATGAGAATCAACAATGTTCTGGGGAATCATAAAGCACGCATGGCGGCCCGTAGTGGAGATTACAATTCTCACTATCGCGATCTACTATGCTTTTATTTTTGTGCGGGGCACACGGGGCTGGCCGGTCGTCATTGGTTTCCTGGTGATGCTGGCGCTTACCTTTGTAAGCACCTATCTCGAGCTTGAAGTTCTGAGCTGGCTCCTGCGAACTTTTTTTGCATTTTCCGCGGTCGCGGTGCTCGTCATATTTCAACCCGAGTTCCGGCGGATGCTTGGGGAGGTTGGAAATTTGCCGGTGTTCTCCAGTGCCCATGAGCAACGGGAAAATATCGAGATCGTCGTGCAAACTGTCGAACGATTGGCCGACGTGCGCATCGGGGCGTTGATTGCGATCGAACAATCCATTCAGCTTCAGGAAGTGGTGGAATCCGGTATTGCCGTTGATTGCGAAGCGACCCCGGAGATGCTGGAATGCATTTTCTTCCCGAACAACGCTATTCATGATGGGGGGGTGATCATACGGGGTGATCGGATAGCGTATGCGGCATGCATCTTCCCGCTGACACAACGCCAGGACTTAAACAAAACGTTGGGCACCCGGCATCGTGCGGGAATTGGGCTTTCGGAAGAAACAGACGCCGTGATTGTAATTGTTTCGGAGGAGACTGGTTCGATTTCTTATGCGTATAAAGGAAATCTCGTGCGTGGATTGACCATTGAGGAACTAAGAGCGTTCTTAAGCTCGGTCTTTGTGCCACGGGTGAAGCGCAACTTCATTACATTTCTGCGTTCACTCCGAGCCGCTGAATCCCGGCAAATCGCTCGCACACCGCCTGAAAGCGAGGGTTCTCCCCTGGT
>JAQGOX010000685.1 GCA_028293365.1 Verrucomicrobiales bacterium
CGGGAGCAGTTTTACATCAAAGTCAGTCTGCCCGCCGCAGGGTTCTCAGCCGTATCTTTCACATCTTCGTGGAACTTCTGTTCCACATGCGGATCAAAGATACCCAGTGTGGCGCAAAGGTGATGAAGCGGGAGGCTGTGGAAAGAATTCATTCCGCTCTGCGCATTGCGGATGTGGCCTTTGATATAAATTTGCTTTATTCACTTAAGCGAGAAGGCTTTATAATTCGGGAAGTGCCCACCACCTGGACGGATCAAATGGGTTCCAAAATGGCGCTGAACAAGGGTGCGATGGGAATTATTCTATCGGTGGTTCGTCTTCGGTTGGTGTACTCTCCGTTCTACGTTTGGTTGCGTCCATTTCGACCACTTGAGGCCTGGATTTATAAAAAGCTTCGCGCGCCCCAACCGCTCCCTGGACCCGATCGCGGGGTTTAGCGAGTTGCGGTTTCTCCGCCGAAATAACGATAAACAGTTGGCGTTTAGTTACTCCGGTTCGGGCGCGGCTTCGGTTTCCTGAGTAATTTCGCCGAGACGTTCCCGCTCTTTGAGCGTTGCGTAAACCAAGCCTCCGATGGCGCTCCAAAAAAGGAAACCAGCGTAGGCCATCAATGACAACAATAGTGCCTGTTTTGGTTCGAGGCCGATTCCTGGAATTGTAAGCGTGCGCACGAAAAGATTTTCGCGAACTCCAAGACCGCTCGGAGTGATTGGGAGGGATGCCACCGCTGTCACCATCGGCACGAGAGCCGCCAAAACGAGGATCGGAAGATGCACATGAAAGGCGCGTGTCAACGCGTAGAATTGCAGCACGCAAACGCCGTTCAGCACCATGGATATCATTAAAATCCTCAGCAAGAACAGCGGATCCCTTCCAAATTGCCGACAGGCATCGAGAGATCTTTCCAGGACCGCTCCCTTCGGAAGCTTTCGCAGCCAAAGACGGGCGCTTGGAATGCCTCGTGAAAACCCACTCCAGAATGCCAGGATCAAGAATCCGCCGCAACCAAGCATCATCGCCACAACTATGACTGAGAGCAGGCGCATATCCTTATTCGACCGGATCAGTGCCCAATTCGGCACCATGAAGATGCAGGCAAAAAGGAGCATGCTAAAAAGCCCGACGACACGGTCAACGAGCACTGTCACAACCGCTTCAGTTTTTTTATGATGGGTTTCGCGGGCGACATAATAAGCTTTCAAAACATCGCCGCCCGTCGAACCAAGGAGAAAAGAATTGAAAAATTGGGCTACGAAACTGATTTGTGTGATGCGACCAAGAGGGAGATCGAGATGTTGCAAACGCAATACATTCTGCCAGCGAAAAACACCAATGAGGATGGTTAGCCCCATGAAAACCAGGGAAAGTATGAGTCCACCCGGCCCCATCGTTTCAAGGGTCCGCAAAAGTTCCGGAGGACCATACGTCCAGGCAATTTCAAGCCGTTGGACTTTGGTTAGGGCGTCCCAGGCCAAGCCATGACCCTGTCGTTGCCAGGCGACCTTTCCTTCGTCATAGAAGATCGCTTGAAAAATCCAGGCCAGCAACAAAGCGCAAACTGCGAGGCGCCAGCTTAATTTCCAAAGCTTGCGCCAGCTTTTCACACCGGACCCCAAAGAGATTTCAGATGCGCGATCCCCTTGGCTGCATCTTCCGGCGCCACACCAGGACTGAGTTCGAAAACCTTGATGTGGTCCGGTTTTGCGAATTTCGCCAATCCTGCAAAATCGATCATACCCGATCCGGGAGGACAGTGGTCCTGCCCGGGAAACATGACGTCGTGAATATGGAATCCGGCCTGGTACTCGGCCATCGATTCCAGATGCATCGCGTGATTAATGAATCCAATGTTTTCTTTGATCTGCGCGTGTCCGCAATCGTGCCAATAGCGAACTGTTGGGCTATTGAATTCTTTGAAAAACAAACCGAAATCCGATTCGAACGGTATTTCTTCGAGCGCTTCCCGATTTTCGATACCGAGTATTAATCCTCGAGCTGCTGCCTGCTCTTCAATGCGGCGGAGCATATCGTAGGCAAATTGAGACGGTTTTTCTTTTTTTGCTTCGCGCTTTTCCATCACCTCATTGCAGAGCTTCTCGTACTTTGGGCTGTCCTTTTCGCCGCGTTCCACCATGTCGATCAGCTTATCGGTGTAATCCTTCATATCGATCGCTCCCATGTGGAGAACGATCAGTTTAGCGCCAACGCGTGCGGCGGTTTCGATCGTCTTTGTAGTATGCCGGAAGGCATTCTCCCGCTCGCGCAAATCGCTGGAAGTAAATTTGAAGAGATTAGGAGCAGCATGATTGACGCCGATCGGAAGAGGACAAAAGTTGTGCAGAGTGGAAATTTTAATCTCGCCGGCGTCCACCGCCTCGATTACTCCTGGCAACAAGCTGATACGGATGCCGTGACTGAGTTCGGCATATTCGAACCCCATATCCCGAATCTCGCGGAGCATCTCCCGACCATCGGTGTGCCGGTGCGAGTTCCAACATGTTGAAAGTGAATACATAACAAAAAGGGCCGAGCGCTAGCATTTCAGACAGCACCCGGCCCCGGGAATCTCAAATTTTAATTATAAATCGGCGTAACGAGCGCTTAACATGGCTGAGAAGCGCGCCACTTTCATTTTGCGACGCTTTTTCTCGCTTGGCTTCTCAAAATGCCTATGATTGCGCACTTCTTTCAATGTCCCTTCGCGGTCAATGCGCTTTTTTAAGCGGCGCAAAGCCTTTTCGACGGATTCACCCTTTTTTAGTCTAATTTCTGTCAACTCGTTTTCACTTCCTCTCGCTGACGTCCAAAGATGGGCGGGGGCCCTATTGCCCTGCCAGGCCATCGAGTCAGGCCGGAGACAGTAGTTTTGACCTTTGGCCCTGTCAACTCCCACTTTTTGAAGTTTTTGATATGCTAATTCCACAAATCCTGGATCTGCCCGGACCTGTTAATAGGTGAATCCACCCTCGACCACGCCGAATCGGTAACGTAGGATAAAAGTGTTAGAGAGCGGACGCCAAAGGATTATGATTCCCACAGAGCCAATCGGTAGTATTCCAAGACCTGTCGAACTGATTAAAGCCATCGAGAATCTGGGAGATTTTTTGGATCCGAAATTAGAGCCGTTATACGAGGATGCGGTAAGAGATACGGTAAAGCGTTTTGAAGAAACAGGCTCACCCATAATTACTGATGGCGAGCAGCGAAAATATCATAATTTTTGGACGTATTGTGTTCATGGATTGCCGAACACTTCCGCGGAAGGATTCAAAATTCCATTCACCGCTGGCCACGTTCGCAGAATGCCTCGCCTTACAACTGGGCCGTTCCGCTATCGTGTTTACGCAGATCAGTATCTCGACGCGGTGAAACGCTACACAACGATGCCGTTGAAGCAGGCCGTTATATCGCCTTCGGCCTTGAGTTTGATGTACCCAGCGGAAGAGATTCCGGGATATTCGCGCCAGGAATTTATCGATGACCTTCTACGGGAACACGAAAACGAAATCAGGCGTTGCCTTGCCAAGGGAGCCCAAAAAGTTCAAGTCGATTTCACAGAGGGTCGATTGGCGGTAAAACTCGATCCGAGTGGAAACCTACTCAACAGCTTCATTGGCCTTAACAATTTGGTACTCTCCCGTTTTTCCGAGGATGAAAGAAAAAGAATCGGTGTTCATACCTGCCCTGGCGGAGACCGTGACTCCACCCACAGCGCGGACGTCGATTATGCGGATTTGTTGCCAAGTTTATTCGAATTACGGGCGGGAAATTTTTACATTGCGCTGACTGGAGAGAAAGATCGAATTCGTGTGTTGAAAATTATTCGCGAGTATTTAAAGCCGGATCAGCGGGCGTTTGTGGGCGTTGTTTCGCCCATCGATCCGCGGATAGATACTCCGCAGGAGGTTCGAGACCGAGTTCTGGAGGCTGCGGAATATATTCCACTGGAGCAATTAGGAACGACTGATGACTGTGGCTTTTCACCGTTCAGTGATGACCTCTCTACGACGCGAGAAACTGCGTTCGCAAAAATTAAAGGCCGAGTTGAAGGC
The DNA here is from genome assembly GCA_028293365.1 of Verrucomicrobiales bacterium. Taxonomy (GTDB): domain Bacteria; phylum Verrucomicrobiota; class Verrucomicrobiia; order Limisphaerales; family SXQI01; genus JAQGOX01. Next base: position 4,053 of record JAQGOX010000685.1, read on the forward strand.
ACTCAAATTGCCGCTGAGATTCTGGGAATTGGGTAATGCTCCTGGACGAAAATGAAGAGGGGCTGCTTCGGTCCGTGGCGTTGCAAAATGCGCGAGCGGTTTTACTCGCACGCGAACGCGCGGAAAAAGAGACGGTCGAGGCGAAGCAGCGGGTTACCCGAATTCTTGAAAGCATTACCGACGGCTTTTACGCGTTGGATAAAGAGTGGCATTTCACCTACCTAAACCGCAAAGGGGAGGAAATTCTGAGTCCCTTGCGCAGATCACGCGATGACCTGATGGGGAAATCGTTTTGGGAAGAATTTCCCGCTTTTCTGGGAACCGATATCGAGAAAAATTATCGGCGAGCTTTTCGGGAGCAAGCCACTGTTGAATTCGAGACCTATTTTCAGCCACTCGATCAATGGTTCGAATTTCATATCTATTCCGCTCCGGACGGCCTTTCGGTTTATTTTCGCGATGCTACCGAGCGCCGACGTTCTCTGGAATCTCTGCGGATAAGCGAAGGGCGGCTTCGCGCGATGTTTAACCAGGCTGCCGTCGGAATGGCAATCGCGTCGTTGGATGGTCATTTGGAGCAACTTAATTTAAGATTCAGCCAATTTCTTGGCTATTCATCTGAAGAGCTTTTGGGGAAAAGTTTCCTGGAGGTTACCCATCCCGAGGATTTAGAGAAAACCGGGGAAAAAGTCCGCAAACTCATTTCCGCTGAAATTGAGGACTACACCCTCGAAAAACGGTACCAGCGCAAAAACGGTGAGATTGTTTGGGGGATGACGTCGGTGACTCTTCTGAAAGACCAGCAGGGTCGGCCGGAAAAATTTGTTGGCATCATCGAAGACATCACGACGCGAAAACACGCCGAAGCCGCTGTGCGAGAGGGAGCGGAACGCTTGCAGTTGGCCCTTTCCGCCGGTCATTTAGGCGATTGGAGTTGGAATGCGGCGACGGATTTGCTCACTCTCGGTCCGGAAGCGTGCAGGGCATTCGTCTTGCCGAAAAGCTCCGTCGTATCATGGTCGGCACTGCGCGAACAGTTTCATCCGGATGATCGTCAACGTGACCTGGCGGCGGTCGCGGAAGCCCTCGCGAAAAAATCTGACTACGCGAGCGAATATCGAATTCAAAGGGATCAGTCGGTTGTCTGGATTGCGAGCAGAGGACGGGGCGTTTATTCAGCCGATGGCGCGATCAAAGGCATGATTGGCGTCGTTCAAAATGTTACCGGGCAAAAAGAGGCCGAGAAGACTCGCAGCAGGCTGGCCTCAGTAGTGGAGTCGTCCGATGACTCCATCATCAGTACAGGGCTCGATACAGTGATTATGACGTGGAACAAAGGAGCGGAGCGAATGTTTGGGTATACCGCAGCCGAAGTGATTGGAAAATCGGTCGCCATCCTGATTCCGCCAGATTCCGAGGACGAAGAACCGAAAATCCTGCAACGTTTGCTAAACGGCGAACGCATAGATCATTACGAAACCCTCAGGGCACGCAATGATGGAACATTGTTGAATGTCTCACTCACGGTTTCGCCGATATACGATTCGGCTAATAACATCGTGGGGGTTTCAAAAATTTCCCGAGACATTACAGACAGAAAACGCGCCGAAGAGGCACTTAAGGACGAAAGGCGGATTCTCGAGTTGCTTAATGACACCGGCAAAGCGATTGCCTCTCAATTGGATCTTCGAAACCTTGTGCAGACTGTCACCGATGCTTCTACTGCATTAACCGGGGCGAAGTTCGGGGCTTTTTTTTATAACGTTGCAAACGAACAGGGAGAGTCGTTAATGCTTTATACCCTGTCAGGCGCTTCGCGTGAAGCGTTTGAAAACTTTGGACAGCCCCGCGCAACTGCGATTTTTAGCCCGACCTTTAAAGGAGAAGCTCCGGTGCGTTCGGAAGACATTACGAAAGATCCCCGCTACGGCCAGACGGAGCCCCACTTTGGAATGCCTAAAGGCCATTTGCCGGTCAAAAGTTACCTGGCGGTTCCGGTCGTTTCGCGAAGCGGTGCGGTCATCGGCGGTCTCTTCTTCGGCCATCCTGAACCGGCGAAGTTTACGGAACGTGCTGAACGCTTGATAGTGGGAGTTGCGGCTCAGGCGGCCATTGCCATTGATAACGCGCGGCTTTATGACGGGGCGCAACGTGAAATCGCGGAACGCAAGCGGGTGGAAGAAGCGTTGCGGGAAGCGCAGGACCAGCTTCGACGCCATGCGGATAAGCTGGAGGAGCAAGTCGCTGAACGAACCGCACGCCTGCGTGAAACGATTCAGGAATTGGAAGCTTTTTCTTACAGTGTTTCGCATGATATGCGTTCTCCTTTGCGTGCGATGCAAGGCTACTCGGACGCTCTGCTGGAAGATTACAAATCAAAGCTCGATGAACCTGGTCAGGATTATCTCAAAAGGATTCGACGTGCCGCCTCCAGAATGGATCTTTTGATCCAGGATGTGCTGGCATATAGCCGGGTTGCAAAAGGGGAAATCGCTCTTGAAAAAGTCAAAATCGAAAATGTAATCCATGACGTCATCCAAAACTACCCGGCTCTGCAGGCCGATCAGGCGCTGATAACGGTGCATTCGCCGCTTCCGCCCGTGCTGGGGCATGAGGCGTATCTCACTCAGATCGTTTCGAATTTCCTGAACAATGCTGTTAAATTTGTCAGTCCCGGTACGAAACCTCGGGTGGATGTTCGAGCGACGATTCAAGGAGATATGGTGAGAGTTTCGTTTGAGGACAATGGAATCGGAATTGCGCCAGAGCATCAGGCTCAAATTTTTCAAATATTTGGCCGGGTTTATTCCGAGAAACAGTTTGAAGGGACCGGTATCGGCCTTGCCATCGCAAAAAAAGCTGCGGAACGCATGGGCGGGTTCGTGGGTGTGGTTTCAGAGTTGGGTCGCGGCAGTCAGTTTTTCGTTTTATTAAAAAGAGCGTTATGAGCACCACCAATTCCATACTTTTGATTGAAGACAACGAGGATGACGTCTTTCTGATGAAGAGGGCTTTGAAAGGTGCGGGTATCACCAATCAATTGCGAGTCCTAGAAGATGGCCAGAGAGCAATTGACTACTTTTCAGGCCTCGGTGAATTTGCTGATCGCGACCAGTATCCGATTCCAGCCATAGTGTTTCTCGACTTGAAGTTACCGATCAAAATGGGCCTCGATGTCCTGGCGTGGATTCGAGCTCGGGAGGAGTTTGCATCTCTGGTAGTCGTGGTGCTCACCTCTTCCAATGAATCCTCCGACGTCAAAAGGGCGTACGGTTTAGGGGCTAATTCGTACGTGGTAAAGCCGCCCACGGCCGATCAATTATTGGACCTCGCCAAGGCTTTCAAATGGTATTGGCTGGAGTTTAACCGGTTCGATCGAGTAACACTTTGAAGAGCGTCCGATCTCTTCTGGGTTCTGAAATAAACCAGAATCGCTCCGAAACGGGCCTCGGCCGGGACGGCTCGTGTTCACTTGCCAAGAGAGTTTCCGACCTTTAGTTTGCGTTCTGCTAAGTCCGTTTTATGAAAAAGCGATTTCTCTATGGCCTGCTGGTGACCGTGCTTTTGCTGAACCTTGCGGTTGGCGCCCAGATTTATCTGAAAGCCTCGCCAGCTTCGGAGAAGGATAGTGTTTATCCGAACGTGGAATTATTCATGCGCGTGATCGAGCGGGTGCGCCAGGATTACGTGGATGGCGAAAAGCTTTCGTACCAGGACCTCGTTTATGCGGCGCTCAAAGGAATGGTCGGCACCCTTGACCCCCACAGCGAATTCATGGAGCCGGTGAAATATACCGAACGCCGCAGCGACACGGAGGGTGCGTTCGGCGGTGTGGGGCTATTAATCACACTCAAGGATAATATTCTAACGGTCATCTCTCCCACTGAAGACAGTCCGGCTTTTAAAGCGGGCATTTTGGCAGGGGATAAGGTGGTGAAGATTGATGGTGTAAGCACCGAGAAAATGGGCGTTCCTGACGCGGCGCAGAAATTACGCGGCGAACCCGGGACTGATGTAACGATTTCGGTCGCACGTCCGAATTCGCCGCAAGTTAAGGACTTCAAATTAACGCGCGC
>JAQGOX010000699.1 GCA_028293365.1 Verrucomicrobiales bacterium
CTGTTCCTGCAATCGGTGGGCAGCGTTACAAGTAGCGTGCCCCAGATTGACGTTGAAGGAAAAGGGTGGGAGATCCCGGGGGCATCGCCAGGATTGGAGTTGGATGGTCATGGTCATCTTTTGAGCACCGCGAACGGTACAGGAGCCTCGGCAGGCGTTCAGTTAATTCCAATCGGCCCGCATGGTTCCATGTCGGTAAGTGCCACGATAAGTCTTCCACCAGGCTCGGCGGACTGGGTGGGCTTCGGCTTTAGCAAAAACAATCAGTTGCTGACAGCTAATGGCAGCCAAACCGGTCCCTGGGTGAAGATTCAGGGAAATGGTAATGTTATTCTTTATGGAGGAGCAGGGGATGGTAATCCGGTTTCGGTTCAAACCGTTTCTACCAATCAGAGCGGGCCTGCAAAATTCATTCTCACATACGATGCGTTCCAAGCAACGGCGAGTTTGGAATCCGCATCCAACGGACTGACTAATTCGGTTTTTAGAAATATCTCCTTAACGAATAGCGCGGAAGTCATCGTCCCTCGATATTTGCTATTCGAATTTTCAAGCAGCTCCGTTTTACCTGATCGACGCCAGGTAAGTGATGTTGCAGTGGACTGGTCTCCGCGCCCGCATCCGTTGCTCACTCTGCCTTCTCCACCTCCAGCCAATGTCATATTGCTTGGACCACCCACCGGCCAATCGGACATTTCGGCCATTCAGGCGGCGCTGAACAGTGCAGCGACGCTCAAAGGGGGTGGAGAAGTTCGTTTCAAGGCGGGCGCGACTTACGTAATCACGAACAGTTCGACAGTTTCGGGAATGCCGCTATTGCTAACGCACTCGACGAACGTTCTCGTGAATGGCAATGGTTGTAAAATTCTGGTCCGGAATCCGCGCATCGGTTTCCTGGATATGGCATTTTGTACAAACATCATAGTGCAGGGATTTACAATCGATTATGACCCTCTCCCCTTTACTCAGGGTGTGGTCACGGCTGTGATTTCGAGTCCTGGCCCTGCCTTCGAATTTCGACTCGACGCCGGATATCCAGACCCGACCGGCTCTGATTTTCTCGATATTGCGCAATGGGGCACCTTTATGGATTCGACCCGACCCGGACGACTGGCGGATAACCACTCCACAATTTACGAATTCAGCAGCGTCGTAACGACCAAAACAAACGGCATATACAAAGTGACTCTCCACAATCGCTCAAAGCTGCCAACGATTCAGGTGGGCGATAAATGGTGCCAACTGGCGCGTTGGAATGGTTCTCCTCTGTTCCGAGCGCGAAATTGTTACCAGGTTACCTGGCTTGACATCACTGGTTACACCGGCGCCGCGGCTGCGTTCGCGGGAAATGCCTCTTCGCTGGTAAACGAAATCAACTGCCAGATCGTAATTGGGCCATCGCCAGGCGGAACCAATGGGGTACCACGAGTCAAAACGACCAATGCTGACGGTGGTCTTTTTGGCAACCCGCGCATCGGGCCGTGGGTCGAAGGCTGTAACTTCATCGGGATGAGCGATGACGTGGCCAATGCAAACACACTTCCGTTTTTCATTTCGGGTCCGGTGACCGAACCAACGAATACGTTCCATTTGATCGGGTACACGCCCGGTGGCGGCCTGGCAGATCTTGCCAGCCAGGAAGTTCAGGTAGGTGATGATGTCACATTCTACAACGGCACCAATGGCGTCGTTTTCAATCGTGCGACCATCACCAAAGTCGATCCTCCGTATGTTACTTTTGATCATTCGATCTCAAATGTCTTTCCCGGCCAAGACACGACCAATACCCTGATCTTCGACAACTCGCTGAATACTTCCGCGGTTTACCTTAACAATCGTTTCAGTAATTCCCGCATCCACGGAATTTACTGCCGAGCCAACAACATCCTGATTGCGCACAATTTCATCACCGGAATGGGAGTAAGTGCGATAGCGGCACATCCGGCGCTGGGCCTGGCGGGACCCAATTCATTCATTCCGACAAATGTGGTGATAATGGCGAATGTTCTCGCGGACGGCGGCTGTTCGTATGAAGCCGTTAACAATTCCGATCCATCGGATGAACCCACCTGGGCGTTGATTCAGTTGCACAAGGCAGTCGTCGGATCGGATTACGTCCCGGAAGGCCAGGAGATTTCCGGGATTCGTATTTTAAACAATTCATTCACGGAATGGCGGCGGGGCGCGATCACCCTGCACAATGTAACCGATGCAAATATCATCGGTAATTACTTCGGCCCTCCCATGACTAACAATGCCCTCAGTGCCTTGACTAACCATGTGGTGGCTGATTTATGGGCTTGTGATTACAAAAATATGCGCATCGAAAGGAATGTCAAAAGCGATATCCTTTCCGATGCCAAAGCTATTCGACAAGATGGTAAATTCGCGACCATCACGAGCGCTTTTCAAGCCCTAATAGCACCAGATCTTGCGCTCACATTAGAGACAAACAATGCAGTTGTCGGTTGGGATAGCCCAACTCCAGCATTTGTTCTCCAGAAAGCCGACGTTTTAGGTGGTGCAACCAATTGGTCTGATTGGTCTTTCTTCCCTTACATTTCGGGGAATTCCAACACGGTTGTTATTCCTGAACCTGATCCGAATCAGGTCCGTTTCTTCCGCGCACGACAGCGGTAAAAGTTCTCTGCAACTGCGCGAGCCTCCCAAAGCCGCTAATCTAATGACTCGCGTTTGAGCGTCGAACCGATCGCCGGTATATGCGTCGACCACTACCCAGCAGGTGCAGAAAGCCAAAGCGTATGAATGAACCTCCACGCATCCCTCACGGCGTCGCCGCTGCGTTTGTCCCGGCGACAAAACCGCGGTCGGCGCCCTACCTTTCGAACGCGCGGGTAGCGAACGGACCGCTGGCCCGTTCGCGCGCGTAACGAAATGGTCCGATCACCCGGCGGGTCGAGCGCACTGAGCCGATCCGAATTTCCGCCAGGGGCTCATTGTGGCAATCAAATGAGGCTTAAATGCGCTCCACACCGTGACTATCACGCAAACGTCCGTAACGCCCGCGGGCGCCGCCCAGCGGTCGGCGCCCTACCTTTCGAACGCGCGGGTAGCGAACGGACCGCTGGGCCGTTCGCGCGCGCGTAACGAAATGGTCCGATCACCCGGCGGGTCGAGCGCACTGAGCCGCTCCGAACTTCCGGCAGAGGTATATGCGCCGAGCATTACCCACAGAGGCCAACAAAATAAAATTTTCTTTTTGTTGGCAAGGAACCTGTAAGAAGGCGCAAACGACCACCACCACCAACTTCTGCAATCAATTAATTTCAAGGACATTATAGAAATGGTTCCTTGGCAGCGTGTGAAAAAGCACTAACGCGATAAAATTAACCGAAGCAGCTTGGTCTTCTCGTTGCCGCTGCGGCTTGTCGCGGCGACAAAGCCGCGCTCCGCGGAGTTTCGGCCAGAATTCTTAAGTTAGCGCCTATGCCGCGAAACTCAGTGACGGAGATCAGCGGCGATCTCTATCGCTACGAATAAATTCGTTGACAATACGAACTTATTCGTATTCAGTTGGATTTGTTATGCCTAAACCTAAATTGCCCCGTCCCACGGATTTTGAAGTCTCGATACTCCACGTTTTGTGGAAACGCGGACCATCCACGGTTCGTGAGGTTCAGGAAGAAATCGGTAGGGGGGCTGGTTACACGACGGTGCTGAAAATAATGCAGCTCATGGCGGAGAAGGGCCTGGTAATGCGTGACGAGGCGGCGCGGACGCATGTGTATCGAGCAACGAAACCGGCTGAAGAAACGCAGAAGCATTTGATCCGCGATCTTGTCGACCGCGCATTCAGCGGATCGCCGATGAAACTCATTATGCAGGCACTCTCAGCGAAAACGAGTTCACCGGAGGAATTGGCCGAACTTCGGAAAATGATCGACGAAGTGGAAAGGAAAAAGAAATGAGCGGTGCCGCGATTGGATCACAGGTAGCGCTTTGGCAGCCACTTGGCTGGACGTTGATTCACTTCCTATGGCAGGGATCGGCATTGGCAATTTTGCTCTGCATCGCAATTGCGGGTTTGAAATCGACTTCGTCCAATTCGCGCTATCTGGCGGGTTGCGTG
>JAQGOX010000705.1 GCA_028293365.1 Verrucomicrobiales bacterium
TGAACGACCGGTGCCAGGCAGTTGGTCGTGCAGGAGGCATTCGAAATGATGTGATGCTTTGCCGGGTCATATTTTTCATGGTTAACACCCATGACCACGGTGATATCTTCGTTCTTGGCAGGGGCCGAGATAATCACCTTCTTCGCGCCAGCGGTAATATGCCCTTTAGCCTTTTCGCCGTCCGTAAACAGTCCGGTGGATTCGATCACAACATCGACGCCGAGCTGTTTCCAGGGAAGGCCCGATGGATCTTTCGCGCTGACGACCAGGATATCCATTCCGTTTACGGTCAGAACGTCATCTTCGGCTTTGTCCGGCGACGACTTTTTGGAACTGACTTCGCCCTGGAATCGACCCTGGGTCGAATCATATTTCACGAGGTAGGCAAGGTTATCTGCCGGCACGATATCGCCGACCGCGACAACCTGAATATCCTTCCCAACGAGGCCTTGTTCGACCATCGCACGGAATACCAGGCGGCCAATTCGGCCAAATCCATTAATTGCAACTTTCACAGCCATACATTTTCTTTCGTCAAATCGAATCAACCCGAGAACTAAACAAGCCGTGCATGTTACCGGCGAGCGCTCAACCGTCAACGAAGAATTCCTGTTCCGCAAGTGGACTTGTTAACAGAAAGTCAGGCCGTTGTAGGTAGCGAGTGGACCGCTGGGCCGCTCGCTCGAGCGTAGTGCAGTTAGACTTCCACCCAATCGGGTCGAGCGTATCAGGTGGGCTTGAATGTCCGACAGGATAAACCTTGCTCCAACTAACCCGTCCCCACAATAGCGCCACCGTCTTGGACAGCGGCAACCACTGTAGCTTTTCCTCCCCTCTGCCTGCCTGGGCACTTGGAAATATTTCGTCTACCGCCGTGATCGTAGTCAAAATCAGATCCCCCAATTTCCAATCCCAAAAACGATAACGGACTGGACATTCGATCCAAAAGCACCAACAACTAGCACATTCCAATGCCACGCATCGAAGCCGAGCCTGCATCTACCCCGGTTCACGCGGGCCGCACTGCGTCTGGCCGTTACAAATGGGCTGTGGTTTTCATGCTCTGGTTCATTTGCTTTTTCAATTACGCGGATCGCCAGGCCATCTTCTCCATTTTTCCTAAACTAAAGGACGAATTCGGCTTCGACAAAGTGCAGTTGGGTCTGATCGCCTCAGCCTTCATGTGGGTTTACGCCCTTGGCGCTCCCTTTGCAGGTTTCATTGCCGACCGTTTTCCCCGCAGACATCTTATACTGGGCGGTTGCCTTTTTTGGAGTGGCGTCACCGTTCTTACCGGGTGGTGCGGAAAGCTTTGGCACTTCGTGAGCATCCGCGCTCTCGAGGGATTGGGCGAAACGTTTTATTACCCCGCGTCGATGTCGCTTCTGAGCGATTATCATGACTCCCGCACGCGCTCGCGTGCGCTCTCTTTTCACCAATCCAGTGTGTACATTGGCACAATTGCCGGTAGCTGGCTCGGTGCCTGGATCGCGGAAAAGCACGGCTGGCGCACTGGCTTTTATATTTTTGGAATCGCCGGCGCTATTCTGGCATTGGCGCTCTATCGGTTCCTAAACGAACCCCAGCGCAGTGTCCTTCCACCAGAAGCTCCTGCAAGGGCTCCTTTCGCTCTAACGTACAAGACGATTCTCCAAAACCCTCTCGCTCTCTGTCTCATGGCAGTATTCATCGGTGCGAATTTCGTGGCGACCATCTTTCTGGCATGGACTCCCACTTTCCTTGTCGAGAAATTCGGTTTCAAACTCGCCTCTGCTGGCCTTTCTGGAACTGTCTTTATCCATCTCGCGAGTGCGCTCAGTGTTCCGATCGCTGGGTTATTGGCCGACCGGTTGGCTCGAAAGCACGCTGGCGGCCGCATGATCGTTCAGGCTGCCGGTCTCGTTGTGGGCGCTGTTTTTATAGCCATCGTCGGAACCACGAAAAACGTCACAATCTTGATCGGTGCCATGGTTTGCTTCGGCATTTGCAAAGGCTTCTACGATTCGAATATCTTCGCTTCACTCTTTGATGTAATTGATCCCCGCGCACGCGGATCCGCGGCGGGAATTATGAATACCGCGGGATGGGGCGGTGGCGCGCTCGGACCCCTCGCTGTGGGATGGGTCTCGAAGCATGGGCGACACGCGACCGAAATGGAGAACATGAGTGAAGCGATTGCTTTTGGTGGATTGATTTATTTGCTTGGCGCAGTCGCATTGTTATTTGCGATTATTTATTGCGCGAAGCGAACCCGGGGTGTCAAAAATTAAAATGGAAAAATCAGATCTCAATCCGCGCGGAATTATTCCGCCGATGATTACTCCTTTAACCGCGCGCGATACGCTCGATATTGCCGGCCTCGAACGGCTTATCGAACATATTCTTAATGGTGGAGTCCATGGGATTTTTCTATTGGGCACCACGGGCGAGGGACCGAGCTTGAGTTATCGCTTGCGCCGTGAATTGATCGAACAGGCCTGCCGCTCGATCAAAGGCCGGGTTCCGGTTCTCGTCGGCATTACCGATAGTTCCGCGATTGAATCATTGGCGATTTCAAAATGCGCCGCCGAAAACGGCGCTGATGCACTCGTGCTGGCGACTCCCTATTACTATCCGATGACCCAGCCCGAGCTCCTGGGCTACTTACAGCGGTTGGTCCCCCAACTTCCCCTGCCAGTCATGCTCTACAATATGCCTTCGCACACCAAATTGGCGTTCGACGTCGATATCGTTCGCGAGGCCATGAAGATCCCCGGAATTATTGGCCTCAAAGATAGCTCGGGAAACATGGGCTATTTTCATCAGTTGATGCATCTCGCCGAGAGTTGTCCCGAATTTTCATTGATGGTTGGCCCGGAACAGTTGCTCGCTGAAGCAACCCTGCTCGGCGGTCATGGAGGAGTTTGCGGTGGCGCAAATCTTCGTCCCCGCCTTTACGTCGATTTATATAACGCAGCCATGGCCAGGGATTTCAAAGCCGTAACAAATTTGCACCGCCAGGTCATGGAATTCACTTCCCGGTTTTATTCAATTGGCGGTCCCACTTTTGGTGTCATCAGCGGGCTCAAATGTGCCCTTAGCCTGCTTGGCATTTGTGGCGGAGCGGTGGCCGAACCGTTCTTCCAGATTGAAGGTGCCAAACGCGCTGAAATTCAAAACTGTTTAAATACCTTCGGCATTTCCAAACCATAAAATGGCCACGAAGAACGAAGCGATCGAACGCGCTTTCAGCCTCGCCTCAGAGCGTTATGCGGAGCAAGGGGTGAACGTTGCTTCGGCACTAAAGACGCTCGCGTCGATTCCAATCTCGCTTCATTGCTGGCAGGGCGATGATGTCGGCGGTTTCGAAACCATCCGCGGCGCATTAGGCGGCGGCCTCGCCGTGACCGGGAATTACCCTGGCAAAGCTCGCAGCGCTGAAGAACTGCGTGCCGATCTCGATAAAGTTCTGAGCCTGCTTCCTGGTCGCCATCGTTTAAACCTGCACGCCTCCTATGGAGAATTCGCCGGGCAGCCAGTCGATCGCGATCAGATCGAACCAAGACATTTTCAGGGCTGGATCGATTGGGCCAAAGAACGCCGGATGGGGATCGATTTTAATCCCACCTATTTTTCCCACCCCAAAGCGTGCGACGGATTTACGTTGGCCCACTCAAATAAAAAAATCCGCCGTTTTTGGATTGATCACGGCATACGCTGCCGCGAGATCGGCGCCGAAATTGGCAAACAATTGGAGACTCCCTGCGTCACGAACTTCTGGATCCCCGACGGCTACAAAGATACACCCGCAGATCGGAAATCTCCCCGGGAACGCCTCGCCGAATCATTGGACGAAATCTTCGCGAAATTGCTTCCCGGAAAACACATACTCGATTCAGTGGAGCCCAAATTGTTTGGTCTCGGCAGCGAAACGTATGTGGTCGGTTCTTATGACTTTTATTTCGGTTACGCGGTCAGTAGGCAGAAAATGCTTTGCCTTGATGCCGGCCATTTTCATCCAACTGAAAATGTCGCCGATAAGATTTCCAGCGTGCTCGAATTCGTGCCCGAAATCCTCCTTCACGTCAGCCGCGGTGTTCGCTGGGACAGTGACCACGTCGTGACTTTGACGGATGAGTTGGAAGCGATCGCCCAGGAGCTTGTGCGCGGCCGGTTTCTCAAACGGGTTCACATCGGCCTCGACTATTTCGACGCAAGTATCAACCGCGTTGCCGCCTGGGTTCTCGGAGCCCGAGCTCTGTTGAAAGCCCTGCTTCTCGCACTCCTGGAACCGTCGGAACGACTTCGGCAGTTGGAATCCCAGAACGATCTCACGGCGCGCCTCGTCCTGCTCGAAGAAACCAAAACTCTCCCGTTCGGCCCGATCTGGGATTACTATTGCCAGCAGCAAAACTGCCCTGTCGAAGGCAAGTGGCTCGAGCAAGTCCGTTGCCATGAGACCGCAGTATTGAGCAAGCGCATATAAAGTCTCATCGGCGCAAATGGCTTCTCCGCTCCTTCAACTCACCCAGGTTACCAAATCGTTTGGAGCCGTCCGCGCCCTCAGTGGCGTTTCTTTCGAATTGCTGCCCGGTGAAGTCCATGCACTCCTGGGCGAAAACGGAGCTGGAAAATCGACTCTGATCAAAATTATCACCGGAGCTCATCAGCCCGATTCTGGGAATATTCGAATTGGTGGCAAGGAGGTCCGACACCTCACGCCCACCGCGGCGCACCGGCACGGAATCGCCTGCATTTATCAGCAACCCGCATTATTTCCAGATCTCTCCGTCGCTGAAAATATCGGCCTGCGCCTTGAGACAACCGGAGCCTTAAGGCCCGTTGCGTGGAACGAACGACGGCAGCGCGCCGATCATCTGCTAAAACGAATTGGCGCCGCTATCTCGTCCGAAGCTGAGGTTCGATCACTTTCAATGCCGGAACAGCAGCTCGTCGAAATTGCCTGCGCCCTTGGTGCCGGTGCCCGTATCGTCATCATGGACGAACCGACCGCATCGCTCACTCAAAAAGAACAACATCTGCTCTTTGCAGTCGTACGCGAACTTCGCGCCAATGGCGTCGGCATCATCTATATTTCCCATCGACTCGAAGAAATATTCGCCCTCGCGGATCGCGTCACCGTGCTCCGCGACGGCCAAAGCGTCGCCGTCACCAAACTCGACAACATCAACGAAACAGCCCTCATCAAACTGATGGTTGGCCGCGACGTTACACAGATCTATCCCCCTGCAGACTCGCTTCCCAAAGAGACGGTCCTGGCATTACGAAAGCTCGGAAGCGCTTCGAACGGTGTTCACGATGTGTCTCTGGACGTCCGCGCTGGAGAAATCGTTGGCCTCGCTGGCCTCGTCGGAGCCGGCCGTACCGAACTGGCTGAAATCATTTTCGGCATAACCCACGGCGATTCAGGTGATATTATCATCAACGGAAAAACCATTTCTATCCGCTCGCCTCGCGACGCCATTGCTCACGGAATTGCCTACGTTCCCGAAGACCGCCGTCGCCACGGCGTGATCCTCGAAATGTCGATCGCCGCGAACACGACGATGGCCATCCATCCGAAGATCTTTCCCAGTACGCACCTCAGGCCATCCGCCGAAAAAAATCTCACCAACGATTACATCAAAAACCTGGACATCCGCACCTATGGTTGCGATGCGCCCGCAGCTTCTCTCTCAGGTGGCAACCAACAAAAAGTAGCCTTGGCGCGCTGGCTCGCCACGAATCCCAAATTGTTGATTCTCGACGAGCCAACGCAGGGCGTGGACATCGGAGCCAAAAGCGAAATCCATAAAATCATTCGCCGTCTCGCCAAAGAAGGCATGGCGGTCCTCATGATCTCCAGCGACCTGCCTGAAATCCTCGGCATGAGCGACCGCATCGCCGTCATGCGCGAAGGCACAATCACGGCAATTCTCCCCGCCCATTCCAACAGCCACGACGTCATGAGTGCGGCCTTGGGCCAGGCAACGTCAACGAAACGGTCGCAAAAAACGAGCGACGACGAGGGCCGTGCCCCGACGGTTGATCAATATGACCGCGAAGCGGTCGCAGAACATGGCCGGGGGTTGGGATCCTCCGATACTCCCGAAAACTCGAATCAAAAGAAATCCGCACCCTGAAGAGGTGCCAGAAAAGATGGGCTCAACATTTAATTATGAAATCTGGCACACTTTCAGGGTGCTGAGGGTCATTGTCCATCTATCCGCGTGTGCCGCTAACACTCAACCCCCGGCTATGCTCTTTGACCGCTTCGCGGTTACTTCATGAAACGCCACTTCCGGGAGCTCTCGATCTTCGCCGCCCTCGGCGCACTATTGCTGGCACTCGCCATCGCTGCTCCCGGCTTTTATCAACTGCAACCCATCATCTCCCTGCTCACTCGGGAAGCCCCCAGTCTCGTTGTGGCATTGGGTGTCGCCTTCATCATTATTTCCCGTCAAATCGATATCTCTGTCGGTTCACAATTCGCCATCTGCAGCGTCTGCGCCGGAATCCTCGCCACGAAACAATGGCCCATTGCTTTGATCATCCCGGCCTCAGTGCTGAGCGGCGCGTTGCTCGGCTCAATCAACGGTCTCTTGATTGCGGGACTCAAACTCCCCTCCATCGTCGTCACCCTCGCAACAATGGTCACATGGCGTGAAGGTCTGCGCTGGCAGCGCGAAGGCCAATTCGTCAATTTGCCCGATTCGTTCCAATGGTTCGGCCTCAGCCAATCGGCGGGTCAATTGACCATAATGATTTCTGCCTTCGCTCTCTTTCTCCTTACTGCCCTCGCCAGCAAGCGCCTCGCCGCCGCGCGCTATGTTTACGCTGTCGGCTCGAATTCCGAAGCGGCCCGCCTCGCCGGAATCCGCCCCGGAATCATCACGTTCCTGGCTTTCGTTTTCACCGGTGCGCTCTGTGGCCTCTCTGCAATCCTAAACATCGTACAATCACCGCAGGTCGATCCGAAATCGGGCACCGGCCTCGAACTAAAAGCCATCGCCGCTGTTGTTGTCGGCGGCATCGCCATCTCCGGCGGCCGTGGAAATCTCTGGGGAATGTTCGCCGGTTTATTGCTTCTCGCTTGCATCAGCCCTGCCTTGGTGCATCTCCACATCGAACCGTACTGGGAACGCGCCATCCAGGGCGCGATCATCCTCGTCGCCGTCATGGCCGACGGCTTCCATACCCGCAAAGCCCGAGACTAATCCAATCTACAGAGCCGTGTGAAAACCGCTAGCCCAACGGAGCGTGGGTTTTTAACCCGCAGCAAGCAGCGCCAACTCAAAGGCGGCAATTACGAGATATCTTGCAATTGAACGATTGGATTACAGAATCTGTTTCCAACAAATTCGCAAGTTCCATGAACGAACAACCTACTGAGACAGGTGCTGGCGGTGCCACATCCAACGATTCCAAAACAAAACCGCGATTTCGAACCTTACGCACCTGGCCCGCCGCTCTTCTGATCGGCCTGATGCTGGCCGCGAGGTATGGGCCCGCCTTGGTGGAGGGTGGTCTCGGGAAATACTGGATGATCGCGGTCTTCGGGCCTCTTTTATGTTGCTTGCTACTGCTGGTTTGGTGGTTCACCGCGAGCCGGGCTACCTGGAAAGAAAGACTCTTTGGGTTTCTGGGACTCGTTGGCGCCTTGTCGCTGACCCTCGTGCTGGTTGACCCGACTATGAGGGGGCCGGGAACCTCGTACCTCACGCTGCCGATGGGAATGATCGCATTTGCCCTGGCAGCGATTGCCCTCGGGAGGCGCTCTCCAGGCGTCCGTACCGGAATGGCTCTGTTGTTCGCTTTTGCAGGTTTCGGATTCTCGATTCTACTCCGCAATGAAGGGATGACCGGTGATTATAAACTCGGCACTCACTGGCGCTGGTTGCAAACGCCCGAAGCTTCCATGCTGGCCCGCACAAAAGTGGAATCACCTGCGAAGTTGAATGAAACGAATGGCAATCGATCCGATAAAACTACCGGAGACAGGCAAACCGCAGATAAAACGAAAACAACGAAACTATTATCAGATCCGGAGTGGCCGGGATTCCGTGGGCCCGACCGGGCCGCGCACACCGGGGGCCTGCAGATCGCAACAAACTGGGCGGACCACCCTCCTGAACCGTTATGGAGAATTTCGGTCGGGCCTGCCTGGTCATCTTTCGCGGTCGCCGGTCAACGACTTTTCACCCAGGAACAACGGGGACCGATGGAGACGGTGGTTTGTTATGATGCGTCCACAGGCCAGGAACTGTGGAAACAGGAAATCAAAGCTCGCTTCGACGATCCCCTCGGTGGGCCCGGTCCAAGGGCAACGCCGACGCTGGCGAATGAAGGGTTGTATGTAACGGGGGCAAGCGGCGCCTGCCTGCGACTCAATCCCGCGACCGGCAAAGTCATCTGGAAACAGGATTTAACAGCGATGCCTGGACGGAAACTTCCCATGTGGGGTTTTGCGGCCTCCCCATTGGTAACAAAAGATCTGGTAATCGTTTATGCCGGAGGCTCTGGTGACAAGAGTCTCATTGCATTGGATGCGTCGTCGGGAGCGCCGCGCTGGTCGGCTGCGGCCGGGACCGATTCGTACGCCTCGCCGCAATTGAGCACGATTGCTGGCGAAGAATTGATTCTAATGCTTTCCAATGATGGTTTGCTTCTGGCCGATCCCGTCACGGGGCGGGAACGTCTTAATTATGCGTGGAAATTCGCGCAGTACCGGGCGCTGCAACCGAATGTCGTTGGAAACGACACTATTCTATTGCCGACTGGAATGAACACGGGAACGCGCGCCATTCGGATTTCGAAAGCTGACGACAAAAGCCCATCAAGGGACCAGATGAAAGATAAGTTGACGGCAGAGGAGCTCTGGACCTCCCGCAACCTGAAGCCCGACTTTACAGATTTAATCACCTTCCACGGTTATGCTTACGGGAATGACGCCGGCATCTGGACATGCATCGATCTGAAAACAGGGGAAAGAAAATGGAAGGGAGGCCGTTATGGAAAAGGACAAGCCTTGTTACTCGAGAATTCTGGATTGATTCTGATTGCCGCAGAATCAGGCCAGGTTGTGCTTGTTCCAGCGGATCCGAACGAATACCGCGAAGTCGCTTCATTCAAAGCGCTCGAGGGAAAGACGTGGAACCATCCGGTAGTGGTCGGGGACCGGCTTTACGTACGCAATGCACAGGAAGCGGCCGCGTTCAGGCTGTCGTTGGCCGAGAAAAACGCCGCTATAGCGAGCGTGGGACCAGAGGTGCGCTAGCGAACATTTCCCAAAAACTCGAATTACATGGTTGCGAGCTTTTCGATCCGCGCCGCGATCAAAGAATCTAGTCGTCGATCGGGCGACCAACAGGAACGATACCCTTGGCAGCAAAAATCCCACTCATCCCTTTGCACATTGGAAGGCGTGCCTGAAACTCAAATCTCCAAAAGCATTTTGGCTCTGAACAATGACCAGATAAGCCACCGATCCAGGCGTCCGAGGCAGGGACAGCTTCGCCGTTCCAGCAAGCGTTGAAACAGGGAGAAACTGCAGACGAATAGTCAAGCCATGTAAAGAGGCAGGACGACGCCGACGAGATGAGTTCTAACGCATCATTTCCACCGCATTGTGCGCAATCCCTTGGTCGAGTGTGGCGAATTTCGTTCCCTTGGTTGCCTCCAGTTCAGCCAGATAGCTATCCGTGACCTGTTCGCTTTTCTGCGCTGAGGATTTGAGCGGAGCAGGGTCATCCGCAACAAACTGTGATCGATGTTTCTGGAGAAACTCCTCGAGCAACTGATGCGCCGTTGCCATTTCCGAGTTCAAAGCTTTCGGATTTGTGCTAACAGGTAGGAAACCCAATTGTGAAAGCGGGCATGTCGCCAGCTCTTTTCCTTCCAGCCACTCATCGGCTTTGGTGTGGTCCGGATGGTTTTTCCAAATGGCCGAAATCAGCGCGTTGACATCGAGCAGGTATTTCATGGGAAATCCGCCAGCGCCTTCTTGATTTCTTCACGAGTGATTGTGCGCCGGATATCTCCGACCGGATGCTTTCCTTTTCGGTAGATGATCTTTGCCTTCACAGGCTTGGGCATTTTTGGTTGCTCCAGTCGAACCAATAAAATCCGTCCGTCTCCCTCGGGTCGGACCGAGACAACGTCACCGGTCAGAAGTCCAGCTTCCTTTCGGACCTCGGCCCCGCCGCCACCATTCAAATTCTCGACGAACCAGGTGCGCCCGAGAACGTCACTTTCGGCGATATTAAATGAGAAACAAAGAGTATTGGATCCCGGTGAATGTGTTGTGGAAAATTCGGAAAGGTTGGATTTTCGCTTTGTTTGTTTCATGACTCTTTCCTGGTGCCGCTGGCCTGAGCCAACGCCTGCGGATAAAAGATACTCATGGGGTTGCCAGCGGCGCCTGGTCATTACACAGGTAACGCCACCGACCGACCTTTCGAAGCAGAAAGATCCAAATGACGCTGCTCGGGCAATATGGCGGGGCGCACACCGATTCCAAGGCCGCCTCGCCTCAGCAATTCGGTTTCTCAGTTCGTAATGCTTGTGTTTCACCATATAATCGGATAATTTGGGGTCGATATGCGAGAGCCCGTCAACAAACGAAAGAAGCTCGATTATCCTGAAGAAACAGAGGGCAGTCGCCTTGCAACCAATGTCAGGAAGTTGGCGAACAAGTTGACTCCCGAGGAAGAAGCTGAGCATTTCCGTCGTGGCATGGCGAAAATTTATGGCGGCCAGTCCAAAGAAATCTCTGGCGCTGGACACTAATTTATTGCTCGACCTTGCCGGCGGGAAGGATTTCGCCCATGAATTCAAGGAGGAGTTTTCCATTAGGGGCTATTCTTTGCTTGTGCCGCCGACTGTGGTTGCCGAACTGGCATATTTCGCGTCACTCGAAGATGCGCCCCAGCACGAAATTGCCAACATTGCCCTGGAGAAAATCGGCATTTGGAAATGTCAGCCCTTCGCGTTGTCATCCACCGAACTGACCATAGCGATAGGCTTTGCCGCGAGATTGATCGAAGCCTTCCTGATTCCTGAAACCGAGCAGAACGACGGAAAAATTCTCGCGCAAACTTCGTTGGCGAATATCCCACTCCTGGTCACCTCTGATAAACACTTGCTGGATGTTAACGAAGATGCGCTGTTGCTTGCGTTTAGCGACGCCGACTTGCTTCCCGTCCACCCATTACACCCCAAACGTTTGTTGAAGGCGTTGCGCTGACACTCAGACGATGGTTCCTCCCATCGTCTGAGTAAACTAAAACAGCCGAATTTTCGTGAAAGTGGATTTACTGCCAGTCAAACAGGTTTCGACGTCACGATTAGCGTGACGTTCTCTGCAGCCTGACCACCCACGATCAGCACGAGACACCGAAATACCCGTGATGCACCTCTTCCGCGCGCTCACTCCCGGACATCTCCTTGTTACTCAAAGCGACTTCAGGCATCGTGTTGAACGATGCTAATGACCGTTCATTTCCCGATTGCTTCGCGCGGTCGCGCATGGTTTCTCATTACCGTTTTATGCTGTTAAATCTAAAGGACCAACGCGTAGCAGTTTTTGGCTCCGTCCGCGGGATCGGTCAGGCTATCGCGGCAGGCTTCTGCGCGGAGGGCTGCCAGGTGCATGGCTTCGACCGTGATAATACCGCGTCGACCCAACCGACCGGCGCGACACTGACCATCGGCGATATCACCGTCTATGAACAGGTGCAGGCCTTCGCTGAGCGCATCGGTGAACTCGATCATCTGGTGTTTTCCGTGGGCGCTGGATCGGGTCGGTTTGGTTTTCCCTTTTGGAATCTTGCACCAGCAGATTGGGCCCGCGTTCTGGAGATAAATCTGATAGGCGCCGTGCATGTAGCGCATGCCTTCGCACCGCACTTTGTCCGCCGACGAAAAGGATCAATGCTCTTTCTAGTGTCAGTGGCGGGCCAGATCGGCTCTCAGACCGACCCTCCCTACAGCGCGGCGAAAGCCGGACTCATCAATTTCGTTCAATGCGCCGCGAAAGACTTCGCGCCGCACGGGGTCCGCGTCAATGCCCTCTCTCCAGGAATGGTAAAAACGGACCTTAACCAATCCGTTTGGCGGGCGGGCCAGACTAGACTTCCGCCTGCGCAACAACAGGACTACGAAACCTGGGCCGCGGAAAAAATACGCAAAGTCTCCCCGCTCGGCCAATGGCAAACCCCCGCGGAATTCGCCGCTATGGCCGTTTTCCTGGCCTCCGACCACGCCCGCAATATCACCGGCCAAACCATCAACATCGACGGCGGACAGGTGATGCACTCCTGAGAGAAAACAATTCCGATCTTGTGCCCTGCCAGCGAGTTGTTCATCTTCAAAACGTCTCACATGAAAGTCATCATCACAGGCGGAGGCGGATTTCTTGGCTCTCAGCTTTGTGAGCAGCTCCTTCAGCGAGGCGCGCTCACTGGCTCGTCC
>JAQGOX010000772.1 GCA_028293365.1 Verrucomicrobiales bacterium
CTGGAAGTCGTCCTGCTTCTTCAAGAGCTTTCCGATAATCCAAAGCAGCAGATGCTCGGTCGAGTGCTCGATTCCAAAGGCGTTGCGATTCAAGGCGCGGTTATAAATGTTCGCGGTGTTACGCGTGGCGACCGTACCCGATACGGAGGGAACAACGACGTCGATCCAATTGCCGTTTCAGACGAGCAGGGACATTTCGTGATTTCAGGTGCAGCGGCATTTGACTCTGTCGGTGTCGATATCGAAGCGCGTGGCTTTGCTAAATCCATCCTGCAAAAACTCGAAACCGGCACAACCCGTCACGACCTGGTGCTGGTGGAAGGCGTCTCTGTCCGGGGCCGCGTAATCGCCGGTGACAAGCCTCTCCCGGGAATTGCGGTCGGAATCGCCGGTGCCGATCGGAACGCCGAGATTTTTGTCGGTGATTGGACCGTTGCCACAGACCCGGACGGTCGATTCAATTTTTCTAATCTTCCCGCTAATACTTCGTACCAGCTTTACGGAAAGATCGCTTCGCTCGCTTCATACGGTTCGATTCCAGCACGCGTCGTCAAAACACAAACCGACGAGAGCATACTGAATGTCGGAGACCTTAAAGTGGAGCCAGGTTTCCGCGTGGAAGGCCGCGTGATTCTGACCGATGGCTCTAAAATTCCGAAGAAAACGCGTCTTCTTCTTGGACGCGACGATGCCTGGGATAGCCAGCAACTCGACGTGGATGCCGACGGCCATTTCGCGCAAAACGGAGTGCCCCCCGGAATCATCTCCCTTTCGGTGCGTGTTAGCGGCTATCGCCTGGCCACACGGAATGCCAGTCTCGATCCATTCAGTCCGTACCACCTGGAAGGCGCGCTCCGCGCTCACAAGACTAATCTGATCGTGGAACTCGAACCAGGCACGGTCAGGGGCGGCCTCAGTGGCGATCAACAGGCGCTCAAACGAGAACCGATCCGCGGGGCCGAGCCCGCGGAAGATTTTCCCGATGGAATTAAGATTTCGGGCGTGGTCCTCGATGCTGAAACTGGCAAACCTCTCGAAAAATTTACCGTCACCGAAGGCCGCGCTCCAACATATGATCCCGGTATGACATTTGATCGCGGTATGAATTGGTTTACGTCGCGGAAAAATGAATTTACGAACGGTAACTTCGTTGTTTCTTTCGTCAAGCAACCTCAGGCGCCAGGAGTGCTAATCGCCGCGGAAGGATATACCCCCCAGGCGATTGGACCGGTTTCCACCGGAACGAATGTTGTGATCCGGCTCGCCAAAGGTAACGGTATAGAAGCCGTTCTCCTCAAACCCGATGGCGAACCCGCCGCCGGGCTGACTGTTTATCTAACAGACACTTTGCGCAGCCATGTGTACGTGAACGAAAACATGCTGGTGCGTGATCGCATGGATGAAGGCGCCAAACATACACAGTCCGATGCCACGGGTAAATTCTCCTTTCCACCGCAGATTGACGCCTTCTCTGTCATCGTAATCGACGACGCCGGGTTCGCGAATGTTCGCGTGACCGACCTGATCGGTAAGAAAGAGTTTCGCCTCCAATCCTGGGCAAAGATTCAGGGCAAATTGATGATCGGCTCCAGGCCAGCCCCAAATGAGTCGATTCGGCTTGGGGCCGCGCACATACCCTATGAGGAACATCCGCGCCAGTTTCCCGCACTGAGTTTTTATCTGAACACAAAAACAGACGAGAACGGCCATTTCGAATTTCCGCGCGTTCCGCCCGTGGCCGTGGAACTGTTTCACGAACCGAAAGTGCGCGATTCACGCATGGGCATAATACCCATCTCGCAAAACTCGAAATTCATCCTTGCTCCAGGAGAAACACGCGAAGTGATCCTCGGGGGCAAAGGCCGTCCCGTCATCGGGAAATTCATCGTGAACGGGTATGACCAAAAGATTGATTGGCGTGCCGACGTGCAAAGTATTGAACTTGAAATTCCCGAACCGGCTGATTTGCCTGATTACAAAAAATTCGCCGCCACGTTTTCCGAAGCCTTCCGCAGCGCGGCATCTGATGAGGAGAAAACCGCATTGCGGGAAAAAAGGAAAAAGGAACACGACGAGCAGATCGAACAGACCCGGCGCTTTTACAGCTCCGAAGCAGGCCGAGCCTATCATTTCGCCAAAAAACGATACGCCCTCAACTTTTCACAGGACGGCACCTTTCGCGTCGAAGACGTTCCCGCTGGAAACTACACCATGAACATCGAATTGCGCGAAGGAGGAGGCGACCCGGTCAATCGTTTTTCGGCGCCGAAAATTGCAAGCTTCAAAAAGGATTTCCAGGTTCCGAACATGGAAGGCGCTCGGAGCGACGCCCCATTCGATCTCGGAACCATCAATGCCGGCGGCATTATGAAACCTGGAAAAGCCGCTCCCGAGTTCGAAGCAAAGACCATAGAGAATAAACCAGTGAAGCTTTCAGATTTTAAAGGAAAGTACCTTCTTTTGGACTTTTGGGCAGTCTGGTGCGGCCCATGCGTGGCCGAAACTCCTGATCTCAAGGAAACCTTTGACTCTTTCAAAGAGAATAAAGCATTTGCCATGGTTGGGCTTAGCCTCGATCCAGATGCTGACGCTCCCCGCAAATACGCTGCAAAAAACCAACTGGGTTGGATCCAGGGTTTCCTCGGCGATTGGTCCAAAACGGACCTTCCCTCGCGCTATGGCGTCGAAGGCATTCCTTCGATATTCCTGATCGGCCCGGACGGAAAAATCATCGCTTCCGGCCTCCGTGGCCCCGCCATCAAATCCGCCGTCGAAGCCGCCCTGAGCAGAAAATGATCCTGAAAGCGGCGGTTGAACGCGAATCTGTTTATTGGGAGGCTATGAACTCCCTGTTCGCGATTTTGCGGTTCCGGGAAATTTCTTAATTCATCCTTCATAATTCTTACTTAACTCTTCTGATCAGTAATCTTACGAACACCCGATACGGCAACTGCCGCTTTAAGTTCAAAGCTAACCCGCAACTCACCGAAGCCCTGAAAGGGCGCAAGAGGATAGCCCGGGGTAGAGCACGCAGTGCGTCGCCCCGGGTATAAAACGCGCCAGCTCGGCCATCACTTGCGCGTAGCGCCCGCGTCCGGCGCGGGCATCTTCTGTACTGAGCAGGCAAAGAGGTCCTGTCAAATGTGTTTATTGGGAGGCGATGAACTCGCTTTCTCATACTCTAGAATCGGAAAACAGGCACCACCCAGATGCCCTTCATAAAAATCTCCCATAAACCCGTCCAAACACAAATGACCCATAACTGCACCATGGAAATCCTTTCATTTCTCTTCCTGCTGGATGGAATTCGGTGACGAATGCGCCCACCTACCGCTGGTGCATAGGCGCTAACATAGCAATTCGCGCTTGAGCGCCGAACGGACCGCGGGTATGTGCGTCGCGCACTACCCGCAGCACGTATGGATGGCAGAGGAGCTTGGATAGTTTTCACGCGCCCTCGCCATGTGCAGCCGCCGAGTATCTGGCCAGATTCCTTAAGGTGCCGCCTAAGACCTGCCCCCCACGGTCCGTCCCCCGGTTTCGCCTCCAGTCCAACTCTCCTTTCAGTCCCTGTGGTCGTTTATGTCCTTCGAGTCCCTTACATCGCATGAGCAGCGATCCTAATTATCAATTGTCCATTTTCCATTCCGCATTAAACCAATCCTTCCCTTTTTCGTGAGATTTGGTCCCATTTTCGCGGGTTAAGAATTCTATTTCTCAGAAAAGCCAGGCAATAAATCAACGGACTTGACAATGTGGTGTGTTTAAGTAACATGTGAGTAAGTTAAAAACACTGTCATGACCAGATAGCAAAGAACGAAAATAACAAAAATCGGCCTTGACCGCCGATCCCGTTGATCCCGCCTGTTGCGAAGATCATTCGGGATCGCTGGCCAGCCAAGGAAAGTCTCGCCTCACCCCGAGACCAGAAAGGACCATCTGAAAACCAGCGCCTTCAGCAGCGACGCGCCCTTCACCATTGCATTTAAAAGGGCATCGCTCAAATTCACCCCGCCCAATCCCTCCAGAATTCGCCCGCCATCCACCATCCACTTTTCACCATCCACTTTTCCCCAATGAAACCCCGCTCTGACTCCGTTCTTTTCAGCCTAAGCATCGAAGACCAGGA
>JAQGOX010000810.1 GCA_028293365.1 Verrucomicrobiales bacterium
AGATTCAATTCACTGAAACACCACAAAGCAGCACCTGGTTCGTCTGTTTTGACGCCAAAGTAGGTGACACCGGCAAGCGCTTTTACGTCGAGGATAAAGGCTATGACAAAAATACGGTGACGATTCCGATAGGACTGGAAATTCCCGGCGTGAAGGCCGGTCTGAAATGCAACTTCAAATTACAGTTGGACGATGTGGATGGGGATGCCTGTAACGAAGACGCTGATAACAAAAGCGCCGGGGAGTTTACGGTTGATGCGAAAGGAGCCCAACTTTTCAAACCGGAAGACAATTGGAAATTCACGATTCGCTGGCATATAAAATAGTTCAATCCGTTTGATTGACCTGTTCCGCATGATGCGGTATCCCTCTCAACAAAGCTGAATGTAAGGTTTCACTATGCCCCCTAAATCCACTGAAAAGACGATATCCCCCGAGCCGAAAGTCACCGAAAATAATAGCGATAAAGCAATCGATCCAAAATTATCGGCGGCTCGTCAACGGGATTTGGACGCGGCTATTTCCAGCATTACGAAAGCGTACGGGGATGGCAGCATCATGCGCCTTGGGAGTTCGTACGCTGTTAAAATTGATGTGATTCCCACCGGAGCACTCGCGGTTGATTTGGCGCTCGGCGTGGGTGGATTGCCGCGCGGCCGGGTCGTCGAAATCTATGGACCGGAATCGTCCGGTAAAACAACCTTGATGCTGCACGTAATCGCCAATGCGCAACGTGCCGGAGGACTCGCCGCGTTTATCGACGCTGAGCATGCGTTGGACCCTAACTATGCGAAGAAGCTGGGCGTTAATCTGGATGACCTGCTCGTATCCCAGCCAGACAGTGGTGAAGAAGCCCTGACCATTTGTGAAACTTTGGCCCGTTCCAACGCTCTCGACGTCATTGTTGTGGATTCCGTTGCCGCGCTCGTGCCAAAGGCCGAGTTGGAGGGAGAAATGGGGATGGCTACAATGGGTATGCAGGCCCGACTGATGAGCCAGGCATTGCGAAAACTGACCGCGATCCTAAACAAGGCCAAAACCACCTGCATTTTCACGAACCAGATGCGCGAAAAGGTCGGCGTGATGTTCGGAAGTCCTGAAACGACTCCCGGAGGCAAAGCATTGAAGTTTTACGCCAGCGTCCGCATTGATATTCGCCGTAAAGACACCCTAAAGGACGCCGCAGGGGTCGCGATAGGCAACCACGTGAAGGTGAAGATCGTTAAGAACAAAGTGGCTCCTCCATTCGCTGAAGCCGAGTTTGACATCATGTACAACCACGGGATCAACAAGGAGGGAAGTATTATTGAAGTTGGGATCGAACACGGCGTGGTGGAAAAGAAGGGCGCCTGGTTGCAGTTCAACGGCGAATTGATTGGCCAGGGGAAGGATTCCGCGCGCCAGGCACTCGTGGATAAACCCGAACTTGGGCAGAAAATCGTGGCCGCGATCATGGAGAAACGGAACGCACCGGTTGTAAAGCCAGCTCCGATGGCCAAGGCTGCTTAGTAGATGCTGCTGCGTCGGAATGAATTATCCGACGCCAAATCAGTCCATTTACCCCAGATGAATTATTTGCACAGCCGATGGACCGCGCTTACGGCGGCCGGACTTCTCAGTTTCAGCGCAAAAGCCGCAGATTACGCACTTCCATCAGGACCTCAAACGGACGGTTCCTTTCGAAAGGTCGTTCTAGAGGCCGATAAGGATACTGATGGCGACGGCAAGATTGACGACTCGCTTAAAGATCCCATGGAACTTGCCGTGGCCAAAGATGGCCGCGTGTTTTATGCGCAGAGAGACGGAACTGTCAAAGTCTGGAAACCCGACACAAAGGCTTCTGTAGTTGTTGGCAAGCTGGACGTTTTCACCGGGCTCGAAGATGGATTGTTGGGATTGAATTTGGACCCGAAGTTCCTCGAAAACGGCTGGGTTTATCTGTTCTACGCTCGTCCGGAAACGACTCAGGATTCGGATGGAAAAAAAGCGGGCGAAAATCGCGTAGCGCGGTTTACCTTGCGCGGTGACACTCTGGATCTGGCATCAGAAAAGATTCTGATCCGAATTGCAACCCAGCGTGAGCAATGCTGCCACTCGGGCGGTTCAGTAAATTTTGATTCGCAGGGGAATCTGTATGCTTCGGTCGGCGACAATACGAATCCATTCGAATCCGATGGCTACGCTCCGATCGATAAACGGCCGGGTCGTTCTCCCTGGTCCGCGGAAAAGTCGTCAGCAAATCCGAACGACTTGCGCGGAAAAATCCTGCGAGTTCATCCCGAACCCGATGGAACTGTCACCATCCCCAAGGGAAACCTTTTTCCGCCTGGAACCGCGAAAACACGTCCTGAAATCTACGTGATGGGCGATCGGAATCCTTTCCGTATTTCGATCGACCAAAAAAATGGTTACCTGTACTGGGGTGAAGTGGGTCCCGACGCGGGCGGAAGCAATCCCCAACGGGGTCCGGCTGGATTCGACGAGATTAATCAGGCCCGGCATGCCGGAAATTTCGGTTGGCCCTATTTCGTTGGCGATAGCAAACCTTACATCGATTACGATTTTGAGACGAAAACCCCGGGAAAACCGTTCGACCCCGAACATCCGGTCAATACTTCGCCATTCAACACGGGCATTCAGGATCTCCCGCCGGCCGAACCAGCTTTCATCTACTATCCCGCTTCCCAGTCGGCCCGATTTCCGGTTGTAAACGGCCCCGGCGGCCGCACTGCAATGGCCGGCCCTGTGTATTACTTCAGCCCGGACCAAAAGTCCGAACACAAGCTGCCGGCCCAGTTTGATCATACGCTTTTTATCTATGAGTGGTCCCGGAATTGGATCATCTCTGTAAAACTCGATCCAAATGATAAAATTGAGAAAATGGAACGTTTTTGCACCAACATGACGTTCAAGAGGCCAATGGATATGGAACTTGGTCCCGACGGTTGCCTCTATGTGATCGAATATGGGACGAATTGGGGGGACAACCGCGATTCACAGATCGTCCGAATTGAATATGGCGGGCAACAGACCGCATCCCGTTAAAACCGGCAGTTGAACGTGTCCCAGATTTGTCGTGAGATCGGATGGAGTTCCGTCTTTCCCATTGGTTCTCGGCACGCCAGCGAATATCCTTCCTTCGATGCCGGAAAGAGCAATCGAACAGGTGCGGGAAAGTCTGGATGCTATTTATCGTGCGGAGTCGGGCCGCATTCTCGCCACACTTATCCGATTGCTCGGTGATTTCGATTTGGCCGAGGATGCGGTGCATGACGCCTTCGCGGCGGCGTTGGAGCGCTGGCCGCAGGACGGCGTGCCGGCCAACCCCCGCGCCTGGCTTGTTTCCACGGGACGATTCAAGGCCATTGACGTGCTGCGCCGGCGCGCTCGATTCGAAGCTTCCCATGAAAAGATCGCAGAACAACTCGAAACCGAACCTGCCGGCGCAACGGTTGAGGCGGATGGGAGCGTCGAAGATGATCGGTTGCGGTTAATTTTCACCTGTTGCCATCCCGCACTCGCGACGGAAGCTCGCATCGCGTTGACGTTGCGTGAAGTCTGCGGCCTGACGACGGAGGAAATTGCCCGCGCGTTCCTCGCGGCCGCCCCCGCACTCGCCCAGAGGATTGTGCGAGCCAAAGCGAAGATTCGCGATGCGTGCATCCCCTACGAGGTGCCGTCTCCGGAGGAACTGCAGGACCGTTTGGATACGGTGCTGCAAGTGGTTTATCTGGTGTTCAACGAGGGTTACTCCGCGTCGTCGGGCGCGTCGCTGACACGGGCCGATCTTTCGGCTGAAGCCATCCGGCTCGGACGATTGCTGCTGGAATTATCGCCGGAACCGGAGGTGATGGGATTGCTCGCGCTCATGCTCTTACAGGAATCGCGCCGCGCGGCCAGGGCCTCGCCCACGGGTGAACTGATCCTCCTGGAGAATCAAGACCGCTCGCTCTGGAATCGTGAACTCATCGCAGAAGGTGTGGCGCTGGTGGAACGGGCATTATTATCGCGACGATTCGGCCCCTACACACTTCAAGCAGCAATTGCTGCGGTGCACTCCGAAGCATCCGAGGCTGCGGCAACGGACTGGCCA
This sequence comes from Verrucomicrobiales bacterium, assembly GCA_028293365.1. Lineage (GTDB taxonomy): Bacteria > Verrucomicrobiota > Verrucomicrobiia > Limisphaerales > SXQI01 > JAQGOX01. The sequence goes on from JAQGOX010000810.1 coordinate 4,094, forward strand.
CAAATTGTCGCGCTCTACAGCGTCCTGGCACGGACTGAACCATCACCGGTTGTAGAGCTGAATCGCGCCGTGGCGGTGGCAATGCGCGATGGGCCGGAAGCGGGTTTGACACTGATTGACGCCATCCTTGCCCGCGGCGAGCTGACGGATTATTACCTGGCCCATTCAGCACGAGCAGAACTTTGCAGGCGGCTCGGAAGAATGACGGAGGCCCGGACATCGTATCAACGTGCTCTGGAACTGACTCACCAGGAGCCGGAACGGCGGTTTTTGGAGGGGCGGATGCAAGAATTGAAAGAAAAATGAAATCGCTGTCGATTTCGGTCGCGGCTAAACGACCATGTTGTGGAAAAAGTTAATCATAAACAAGACGCAATCATGAAATACATCTGCCTGGGATATATCGAACCGAACAAATTTGAAACCATGTCTGAAAGCGAGCGCAACGCGATGGTGGACGAGTGCTTCACCTACGACGATGAGTTGCGAAAGAAGGGACACTTCGCGGGAGGCGAAGCTCTGCAAGGCCCGCAAACGGCGACAACCTTGCGTTGGAAGAACGGCAAGGTGTCCATCACGGATGGCCCCTACGCCGAAACGAAAGAACAAATTGGCGGAATCCTCGTACTTGAAGCCCGAGACCTGAATCACGCGATCCAGTTAATGTCGAAACACCCAGGGGTCAAGGCCGGACCGTTCGAGATACGTCCTGCCGGGGACCTCACCGAAATGATCCGCGCGAGTGAACAGCGGCGCGCCGGAGTCAAAGCGAAATCAAAATGACAAAATGGTCTCGTCC
>JAQGOX010000825.1 GCA_028293365.1 Verrucomicrobiales bacterium
ACAATGAAAGATTGGTGCCAAATGGCACCGGCGCTCTGATTGGTTGGGTCGAAGGTTGGATGCTAACTCCGCAGGATGCGACGAATGTGAATATGCTGAAAGCGCCGAGAGGAATGCTCTGGAATTATAACCAGTCCCTGGGAATTTATCGATGTCCCGCGGACAAGAGCACCGCGAAAATCGGCGCCAACACCTATCCGCGGGTTCGAAGCATTTCGATGAGTGGAAACATGAATGGAAGCAGTTGGTACACTGATCAGATTAATGGCAAATTCTACACGTATCGAAAACAAACCGATATTGTTCGACCTTCTCCAACCCAAGCTTTCGTATTTCTCGACGAGCATCCCGATGCGATCGACGACGGCTATTTTTTGGTGTTCCTGGATCAAAAAAATGTTTGGGGGAACATGCCGGCCAATTATCATAACGGTGCCTGCGGGTTTTCTTTTGCCGATGGTCACGCTGAAATAAAAAAATGGCAGGATCCTGACTCATTGTCCAAAAAGCTAGTCGCTGCTCCCAAAGGGGTTCATGACGTTCCCTGGATCCAATTGCGCACTTCGGCTCCGGTTAAAGAGAGTACACCCTGGCCTCCGTAATTTTGAAAAAAAGTTGCGAGTGCTTCTACTTCAATAGTTCCGCAGCCTCCTAAATTCTTTTTGCAGCTCGATGCCCCCCGGGATCGGCGTTCGAGGAGAAGCCGGAACGGAGATTTCTCCGATATTGAAATGCAAACGGCTCCGAACAGCGAAGTGAACTTAATCAGCAGTTCAGGGATTCTCGCGAACGTAAAGATTCATGAATTCCAATGGACCGCCCGTATCTCGAATTGCCAATGGGCCACGATTTGAACTGGACGCCGAAGACGTTTGACGTTGAATCTCAGTCTCACCGCGTTTCACGGTAATTTGTCCACCTTTTGATTCGATTTGAAAACGGGTGTAGGCACCCGGTGTTGCACCCTCAAGTGGAATCGGAATCCCCCTGCATTCGACGATGGGGATTTGAGTTGATTCCTTCGCTGGTCTCACATCAATGCTAAAGACCGCGTCGCCAAACTCCTTTTCCGTCCGAAGTGCGCTTCCGTTCGGTTCGCCAGGCTTGAGCACAATGTGTTCTCCTTCGACAGTAAACCGTGCGTTTGGTTTCCAACCGCGCAAATCAAGCCCGTCGAATACAGTTCTGAACCCCGAGTCGGTTGGGCCGGTCAACTCGGCGCGAGGCGCATTGGAGGGAAACTCCTGGATACGAATATTTCGAAACTCCACCGGCGCGCCTTCCGATTCCAGGCCGAGATAACCTTTTCGATAGTCGCAATCTTCGCCACCCGAAACTTCCTTGCCGTTAACACTAAGGCGTAGTGTCCCATTCGTGCCCACAATCTGGTAATGATTCCATTCCGGACTTGGATTGCTGCGTTCTTCGGATGGAAAACTGCGTTCGCCATTATGTCGGCCGAATGGTTTCATATGTGCGCCATGAATTGGAAATACGTCGCCATGTGTGGTGTACCATTCATTTTTCCCCTGGACGTTGTAACCGTGATCGAGAACTTGCACTTCGATTCCACGCAGGAACGGGACACCAGGCGCGGCAATCGGCGTGGCCCAAATAAAAATGCCTGAGTTTCCGCCGCTGCTCAAGTGCCGCCAGTCCACCTCCATAATAAAATTCTCGTATTGTCGCTCGGTCCGCAGCGCGCCGGTAGGGTGTCCGGTGCAGTGAATGACCCCATTGGTGATACTCCATGTTTCCGGAGCACAATTGACGTTCACCCAGCCCTTGAAATCGCGGCCATTAAAAAGTGAGGTGAAGCCAGTTTCATCGGCCGCATGGACTGTCAGCGCGCAGAGAGTAGCAATCAGGAAGGCTTTCATTCCCAAAGGATGACAGTTTTTAGGCGGCGGGTTCAATAAAAGGTTTAACCTTGAAGCAGTTTTTTCGGTCACTCTGCGGTTGCCCTTGTCGCCGAACCTTGACGCTCTTAGCTTTTCTAGCTTGAGTTACTGTCGCAACTTGAGACTGACTCTGAGTTCGGCCCTACACGATTATTCAAAGGTTTTATGAAAGTCACAGTTATTATCTGCTTGTATATGATGACTGCAGTTCAAATCGCATTGGCTCAACGAGGCAATCCATTGACGAAGTTTGGAGGTCAAACTCCGGATGAGATGATCGCCGCGTTCATGAACGAACATCAAATTCCGGGAATGACCCTCTCGATTGTACAGGCTCCTTATGTTCCGCGCGTGGTGGGCTATGGCCTGTCCGATGTTGAGCGAAAGCTGCTCGCCTCTCCGAACACCCTTTGGCCCATCGGCGAGATGACCCAGGCATATACAGCAGTTGCTATCATGCAGCTTGTCGAGGCCGGGAAATTGACGATCGATTCGCCCTTGAGTGCGTACATCGCCGGTCTGCCGCAGGATTGGCAGGCTCTTACACTGCGTCAATTGCTTGGGCACACCTCTGGACTTCCAGACTACACCGCGCAGAAAGGCATTGATTTGACCATGGATTATTCCTCACCGGATGTCCTGGGTCTGATCAATAAGCTGCCCCTCGAATTCAAACCCGGAACGAAGGTGGTACGGAGTGCGTCAAACTTTTTCCTGCTCGGAATGGTCATCGAGAAGGTCAGCGGTCAAACCTACGAGGAATTCGTCCGCAAAGGGCAGTTTGAGCCTCTCGGACTGAAGAATACCTTATTCCCCTCGAAGTTGTCTCACGTCAAACAAGAAGCCGTCGAGCAGAACGATAACCATCACAAACAGTTTCTCGCCGAACGGCCTTATATTGATCCAACTGAACTGGCGGCCGGATACAGCGAAAGCAATGGGAAACTGGCCCGGGTGCCGCACAGCAGTCAGAGCTCACTCTTTGCCAACGGCGCCGTTCTCGCTTCCGCTGCTGATATCAGCATCTGGGACGTCGGATTGGCGGGAGGCATTCTTGTAAAGAAACCGGAGAATCGTGCGTTCATTTATAATGGTTTCAAATTGGCGGACGGAACACACTGTCCGGCCAACTGTGGCTGGCGTTTCCCCGCGCATAAAGGTTTCATGGATATCACCGGAAATCCCCCTGGGTTCTCCGTTTACCTGAGTCGCTTCACGGATAAATCTGAACTTGTTTGTGTAACTCTCTGCGCAAACAAAGGTGGAGTTGATCTCACTGCTCTGGCGAGACGTATCGCCGCTTGCTATGATCCAAGGCTTGGGCCCCCGGCCGATCCAGCGAATATGACCTGCCTCGAAAGCTGTTTCCCGGTGGGCATCACTATGGATCGTCTGGAAGCTTATCTTAAATCACACGGCGCTGGCATTATTGCGCGAGTGGATCACGAAGGGGCCGCTAAAAAAGCTGGGATGGACCTCCGCCCCACCGAAACCCTTATTTTTGGCAACCCCGCCGTGGGAACGCACCTGATGTTAAGTCGCCAGGCGGTCGCCCTTGACCTTCCATTGCGCATGGCCGCCTGGCAGGATGAAAAGGGCAGAGTCTGGCTGGGGTGGCACGAACCTTCGCTCCTTGCGAGCCAGCATGGGATTGAGGACCGTGCGGAGGTCTTGATAAAAATGAGAAATGCTCTGGCCTCCGCAGCGCAACACGCAACTTCGCCGTATTGAAAAATGCCGGCCGAAGAATCGGGATGCGTGAAGCGACGAATCCAACCTTTATTTCTATCCGAGAGACTATTTCGGTCCGGCCACCCGCAGGAGTTGCACGGCGGCCTGGGCTTTCGGATCACCCTTCTGCGCCGCTTCGAGAGCGCGACTATAAGCCGTCGCCATCGTTTCGCGGAACTGTGCGGCCTCGTGTGGGGTGAAACTGGAAGCCGATGCGCGGATTTTGATTAATCGAGCGGCCGCCTCGTCGAGCGCGCCCGCTTGAACCAGATTCGCGGCGGCTTTGAGTTCGCCGGAGGTGGCAGCACTCGATATTGGGGTCGCGCTGCTCGAGGTTTCGGTCCGCTCGCCTTCCAGATTTTTATGGCAACCCGTAAGCAGGAAAACACCTAAAGCAAGTGCGCTGCCGGACTTGATCATTGTCGTTCTGATCGAGTTCAAAACGTGCCGTCTTTCGAATCAGGATTGTACCATGCATCATTTGGCCCCGCTGGATTCTGTGTGGCGGGCCAGATATTTTTTCCTGCAAGGGCAGGGGAAAACCAGCGCCTCATCGGAATCGTGAACGCAGCGCCGGAGAGATTCCCGAAGGTTGCTACACCCCCGACGCTATCGGTTTGGTCTTTGGCAACTTTCGCAGAGCCGTGCCGTTGCGAGATCCCTTCATGTGGCTGATTCCCGACATCGTTGAAATTGTATGCGGTCATATCTTCGTTTGCTTCCCACAGAAGGATGCCCGTAGGACGCAAGGCCGTGACCTTGAATTTCGACGTGGTGAGCGATGCCGGCTGAGATTGATACGCAATGATTGCCCCGTTGAAACTGTAACTCGTAATTTTTATGGTCCGTTCTTTGAAACGAACTTTTTTGACGCCTGTTTTGCTGTCTGTCACATCTTTGGGGCACATGAAAACATCGACTGTCAGGTAGGGTCCCAATTGGCCTCGCTTTGCGTATTGCAATTGATTTGAAATAATTGTCGGCGAGTCGTTGCCGGCAGCCCCGGGAAGATTTGCCGCGTAGGCCCAACAATCCCGCTCCACCCCACCCCAGCTCGGATAGGGGAGATAGTCATTATTATCGGTCGCGAACATATGCGTTGCGAGCATGA
>JAQGOX010000830.1 GCA_028293365.1 Verrucomicrobiales bacterium
TCTGGACGGAAACGGAGACATCAGCAAGGTTGAAGCTGAGACGCGTTTATTTTACGTTTAGCGCATAACTCAAGAACGAACACGCTCGTTTTCGGTTGCAAACCGATGGTCACAAAACGGAGGAATCGCGTCCCGAGATCACGTTCGGTTATTTTTTTGCTTCGTTGTCTGTTTGATTACAAGCGTTGCTGGATGGAGCGAGCCGCTCCCCGCCCGCACCCAACTGTTCCGTATTTCGGAAGGGTATGCAGCGGCAATCAGCGTTAGTCCGCGCGGCACGGTCTGGGTTCGACATGGAAACGTACCCCTGATCAGTTGGTTTGACGGTTACCAACGCGGTCAAATAACCGCCCCTGAAATCAGCACCTTTCGTGTATACGAAAGCCGCTCGGGCCAGCTCTGGACGGTTTGCCCCGACGGTTTATTACGCTACGATCGGGGGCAATGGACCCGTCACACCATTCCGGAGATCCGCGCCGAATTATCACCAACAACTCCGCTGCGACCGTTAAAGCAGATTCCGCTGATTCCCGCTGAAATCGACCACGTCTTCATCTTACTCTCGGATCGATTGATCGAGTATGACGGCGACACTCATACCGTTACGCTGATCCGCAAGTCCGCCGAGACGTCGTTGGGCCGTTTCTCTGAAATGCAGGAATCGCATGAAACAAAAACTTCACCAGGAATCTGGGTTTCGGCCGAGCATGGGCTCGCTAGAATCGACGGACCATTGCGCCATTTCGATCCCCGCACTCCCTGGAAAGAATTCGTGATTCCCGCCAATCTGCACCTGGAGCGTCTGCAGAGGCCCTTTGAAGGTCCCGCTGGCGAAATTGTGGTTTTGGCATCCGAGGCTCCGGAAAGCACGCGCAAGTTTCTGGTTGAATTCAAAAATGGAAACTGGTCTGCAAAGGACCTGAGGAGTGACCGTTTGCGGCAGGTTTGGCGCGCGTGGGATGATTCGCCGTGGGGATTTAGCTTCACTGGCGCGGTTGCGTTACAGGCATCCAAAGACTCCGGAGCGATCGAAATACCCGGGCCGCAATATGATGTTGCAATGGAGCCTATCGGCCCTTTTTGGCTGGCTAACGGAGAAGGTGTCGTCCGCTACGCTCCCCTGCTCTGGCGCCCCCTTCCGGACCTCAGAATTAACACGCCCACTCATGCTCTTTTCGAGGAACCGGATGAGAACGGAGCCGTGTGGTTGGGAACAGAACTCGGATTGCTGGAGTATCGCAACGGGAAAGTAACGACAAATTCCTGGCCGGCAGATCCTGAAACAAGATTTCAACCCGGCAACGGAATTCATCAATTGAAAGATGGCCGCCTGGTTGTCTCTTCGATTGCATTTCCATTCATTTTCGATCCGCCGAAAAAAGTTTTTAGCTCGATGATCCATCCCGCGGGGCGCCTATTGAAAGTGCTCGGTCAACGCCGCGACGGAACTATTATCGTGCGCACCACAAGGCGCGATAATCCGGCTTACTTTCACCTTGAAGTATTCGATGGGCGCACCTTTCGACATTTCCTGGAACCGGACACATCATGGAACCTTGGCAGCGACGTTTCATTTGCGTTAGAGACGGAAGCAGGAGACTTGTGGCTGGGCGGGGGCACCGGCTTTGGCGTCTACCACGAAGCGACACAACAATTCGAACCGTTCGGTCCGGCGCAGGGATTTATATCAGACCGTGTGACTTGCGCGGCCGAGGTGGGAGAAGGCCGTGTCTGGTTTGGTAGTGACGATAGAATTTTTGAGTACCGCGGAAAAAAACTTGAGCCATTGCAAAGCGGATTGGATCGAGTCAATTCCATCAACAAAGCGAAAGATAGCTCCATTTGGGTCGCATCAAACAATGGGGTTCATCACGTTATAGCCGGGACCTGGATTGATAATGATTCAGAGGAAGGCCTCCCGGGCACAGTCGCGCTCCAAACCCTGGAGGACAGACAGGGCCGAATCTGGGTCGCTGCAAACAGAGGAATTTCTGTTTATCATCCCGACGCAGACATGGATGCACCCAGGACGATCGAGGCGAAAGTGGCGAATCCTGAAGATGGGTCACGCTCAGGAGTGACTACTCTGAGTTTCAATGCGGCGGACAAATGGCAGTACACGCCACAAGGCTCACTCCTATATTCCTGGCGACTGGACAATTCCGCCTGGTCGGGCTTTTCAACCGTGAGTTCGCATTCTTTCCAGGAACTTGGCTCGGGAAAACATCAGTTTGAAGTGAGGGCGATGGACCGGAATGGGAATCGCGAAAGCCAGGCGCGCGAGGTTGAATTCATGGTCGTTGTTCCCTGGTTCAAGGATCCGCGACTTACGGGCGTCCTGGTGCTGGCGCTAATCATCACACTGTTCTTCGCGGGACTGGCGGTCAACCGCCAGATTCGATTGCGGAAAAGTTATGAAGCCGTCGAGGCGATTGTTCGCCAGCGTACGAGCGAATTGGAGAAGGCAAATGCGGAATTGCTGCACAGCCATAAAATGAAAGCGCTCGGAACGTTGGCTGCGGGAATCGCGCACGATTTTAACAATATTTTATCCATCATTCGCGGTTCCGCACAAATCATTGAAACCAATTTGGGCGATCACGATAAAATTCAAACTCGCGTGCAGCGGATCCAAACCGTGGTGGAACAAGGGGCGGGCATTGTTCGCTCGCTGCTCGGATTGGGAAAACTAAACGAGAAGGAACTTGTCTTATGTAATCCCAGCGACCTCGCCGAATCAAGTGTCCGCCTGCTTGCCGACCGGTTTCCTCGGGAGATAAAAGTGAGTATCGAATACGACCCGAATCTCCCGGAAACCTCGTGCGCCGCGGATGTATTGCAACAGATGCTTATTAATCTATTGCTCAACGCCTCTGACGCCCTTACGAATGGCCCTGGAGAAATCATAGTTTCTGTCAGACACACGCCTCATCCTGCGACAGAGTTAATCCTCCCTCCCGCGCCCGCTCAGTCCTATGTGACGTTTTCGGTCGCGGATAATGGCGCAGGCATTTCTCCGGAAGTGCTCCCCAGAATTTTTGAGCCTTTTTACACGACTAAAGCCTTTTCTTCGCGGCGGGGCACGGGTCTGGGCTTATCGATGGTTTACGAACTTGCCAAAGGCCTGGAATACGGTCTGACGGTAAAATCACAGCTCGGCAAAGGAACACAATTTGGTATTATTGTACCTGTGCGGACAAATGTCTCGATGGAACGGCTTGAAAAGCCAGTCGCGTAAGAGCTATTGTCACTTAACCCTGTGAAGCCAAACATACTGATCATAGAAGATGACGACATGCAGTATGAACTTTACGAAGAGGCGCTCGGCAGTTACGAACTGACCCGCGCTACCTCGGGCAGTCAGGCACTTGCAAGTATCGCCAGAAAAACGCCCAATCTGGTAATTCTCGATCACGTCCTGGATGAAGGTGATTTGGGCCTTGATTATTTGCCCGAATTAAAAGAGCTCATTCCCCATGTTCCGATCCTGCTGGTTTCCGGCGCGCTCGAAGTGCAACAGCAAATCAAAGCGCTGCAGGGTCCGCGACGCGCGCATTATTGCATCAATAAACCGGTCGATTTGCGCGAATTGAAGCGAACAGTCGAGGTCGCACTTCAAGAATGCGGAGAAACCGAGGTGCTGAAACAATTCGAGGCGCTCGAACGATCCAAACGAATCGACGCTGAATTTCTCTTCAGCCGTTCCACAGACCGCTTGAGCCGCCAAACCGAAATCCGTCGGCAAGTGGGAAACTCGATCGATCGACCAAACATCTCCGCGCTTGCGCGCGAGTTTCGGGTGGCTCGCCGCACCATTATCCGAGACCTGCAGGAGCTGATTCGCAGAGGTGAATTGAAACCGGAAGTTTTTCCAAAATGGGAAGCCGCTGGCGAAGAGCAGGCTGACGCCGAGGCATAGTTTACGGGACCGGCTGAATCGGAACGCCATTGCTGTCGCGTTTCATATGTCCAAGCGCATTGTCCTTGATTCGCGGTTTTTCAAAGCGCATCACCACGATTGATCCAAGAACGATCCCGATGACTGCGATGGCAATAATCACGA
>JAQGOX010000834.1 GCA_028293365.1 Verrucomicrobiales bacterium
TTTGCAGTCGATCCGGATCAGTTCTTTTCTTTTCTCATCGCTACGCAGCCGAACGAATGGAGGAAGCGGGACGAGCGCGAAGCCGCCGCCAAGCTGCCCGCCCCACCCATAGCCTTTGCCACAGAACCGAACGCTGACGCGCTCGACGGCGATGATATTTTGGATGAAACTGAACTCGAGGAACCTTGAGCTATGCCTGTCAAAATCAATCCGATCCTGATCCGACATCTGGCACCGAAGAACTTTTTGTCCTTCGGGCCAGATTATAAGGGGATCGACCTTTTGCCCCTTAACGTGATCATTGGCGCAAACGGCAGCGGCAAATCGAACCTTATTGAAGCGATCAGTTTCATGCGCGCATCTCTGCACGAGTGGCGAGACGTCTTGAGACGGGGTGGTGGGGTTTCTGAATGGATATGGAAGGGCAACCAGGATGATGCACCTGCCTCAGTAGAATGGATTATCCAGCAACTCCCGCGCGATAAAAGAGCGAGGCCCCTTCGCCACCAAGTGGCCTTTCGGAGTCTAGCGCAAAGTTTCCAGATTCACGAGGAAGTGGTGGAGTACCAACCACGCGAAAAAGAGGTTAAACGGCGAACACCGTTTTACCGATCGATCGATGGCGCAGCTGTGGCGCTTAAAAGTGAGATTTCGGAGAGGAGGCGACTGGCTCCCGGCACGATTGATATGCAGCGGTCAATCATCGGCCAGCGCAACGATCCTGAGATCTATCCGCAACTGGCGTGGCTAGCTTCCAACTACAAGAAAATCCGCATTTATCGAGAATGGTCCATGGGAACGAAATCATTTCTGCGCCAGCCGCAGCCTTCCGATATGCGCAATGAAGTAATCGAAGAAGACTTTTCCAACCTCGGCTTGAACTTGAGCCGGCTGCGTCAGAATTCGAGAGCTAAAAATGCAATCATCCAGCATTTGAGGAAATTGGATGAGGGACTAACGGATTTCGATGTATCAGCCGCGGGCGGGACCGTGCAGATTTTCTTTAACGAGGGCGACTTTGTCATCCCGGCCCCTCGACTGGCCTACGATCGGGAATTTGCGGTCGATTCGGAGCAGCCTTTTTCCTTTCTTATCGCCACGCAGCCGGATGAGGAGACAAATTGGGGTCGGAGATTACAGGGAGAAATAAGACGTGAAATTCAAACTGACCCACCACCCAAGTTCTCATAGACTGATCACAACGTATGAAACCCGTTGACCAAATCCTGCTAAAACTGGCTGACCTGATCCAGCAGGGGCGTTTTATGGAGTTGGAGACGGAGTGGCTGGAGATCAAGCCCGTGCCGGTTGACGGTGGCGAATGGAAAGAACGGCACAAAAGTGTGAACGCCTTCCTCAACACGCGGGGCGGCATCATGATCCTCGGTGTGAAGGAAGAGGGCAACGGTCCGTCACGGCGCTATGTGCTCACTGGGTGGAAGGACCATGCGGAGCCGAATTTAAAAGAGTTCCCGCGCCTGTTCACGGATCGGAAGGGAGTGAAGCAGGATCTGAATGATTGTTTCCCACCGATGGAACTGCGCCTGCTGCTGGGGGAGCGGATCGCTATCGTGTATGTGGATGAGCTGGCGGCTGACCGAAAATTTGTCTTCCTCAACGGCACGGCCTACCGGCGCATCCTGACCGGCGACCACAGGATCACCGACCGGGAAGTGGAAGCGCAGGAGGAGTTCAAAGAAGAGGCGGTCCACGCCAAAGAACTGCAACCCGTGCCCGATATGACCGAGGCGGATCTGGATCTGACGAAGCTGAATCAGTTCATCTTCCACCTGAATCAGCCGAAGCCGGTGGAAACGCTAAAGTCGGACCTCGCGGCCGCGCGGCCCTTTCTGGTGCGCCGCTGTTTTCTCAAGGACGGTGCCGTGACAATCCTGGGCGCGCTGGTCTGTGCCGATCACCCGGGAGACCGGCTGGGATTCCGCAGCCACGTGCATGGGTATGTGGATGTCCCCCAACAGATCGCCCAGGACAAACAGGACTTCGTGGACAACGTGCTCCAGTTGATGGAGTCAAGCCTGGGGTATCTTCTGAGGAACATTCAGGTCGGCATCAGCTCCGAGCATGGCGGAACCGCCGTGCCCCAGTACCCTGCGGAAGTGCTGCGCGAGACGGTGAACAATGCCCTGGCGCACAGGGATTATTCGGTGGACAAGCAGGTGATCATTGCGATCAAGCCGGGAGTGCATATCGCCATCCGCAATCCAGGGCGTTTCCGGCAAAACTTAATCATCGAGGACGCCAATGCAGAGGTTCCAGTCCGGCGCATCCTGCCGGAGGCAAAACCGCGAAATCCCAAACTGGCGGACGTTCTGCGGGTTTACCGCAAATGGGAAGGACGCGGCATCGGCATGGCCACGCTGGTGAACCTCTGCCTGGAGAACCGCCTCGATCTGCCCTACTATCGCATCTACACCGAGGAGGTTTGTTTGCACCTCTGCGCTGGCAGATTGCTGGACGAGCGGATGGAACGGCTGTTTCAGTCTTTTGACCAGCGCATTGAAGATCTGCTGCAAGGCGCGGCTCCGACTGAGGAGCAGAAGCTGGTGCTGGCGTACCTGATTAAATCCGAGTGGGCCAATGAGAATCTCGGTTACACGATCCTGCTGACGCCGGACAACAATCACTTCTCAGCATTAAAGGGACTCGAGAAGGCAGGTCTGATCAGCAAACACCCACACAGCACGGCAGCTTACCCGATTTATATCGCGGACCGGGCTCTGGTGCAGCGGGATTACCTCAAAGAGTTGCGGGAACTCTTTGGAAATGTGTTCGATGAACTGGATGTGACCTCGAAAAGGGCTCTCAGCGTTGTTTACCGCCACAATCACTTCTGCAAGGTGAAACCGGTGAGCGCAAAGCAGGCGGCGTTTGCACTCTGGTTCGAACAGGGAGGAGCGGAGGGCGACATTAGGCAATTCGACACTTTTTACCGGAAGGTAAGAAATACATTCAACAAGATAGCGAAAGCCGGCTTCGTGCAAAAAGTCGAGGGCACGCGAGGATACGTTCTTCGCTCGGATTTTCTTGCTACGCACTTGCTGTAATTTGCAATGAAGACAGACACCACCGAAAAAGGACTGGAAAGCCTGATTATGCGCCACATGACCGGGACGGATGGCTTGGTCACCGGCCCGGTGGGACTCATGGTTGAGACAGCGCCTGCCAAGGGCGGTAGGACGCCATCGAGCAGTACAAACGCGACCGCGATCCCCGTGAGACGCTGTTCCAGTTCGGCCGCTGCGTGGTTCACTTTGCGGTGGATGACCATGAAGTGGCGATGTGCACAGTTCTGAAAGGAACGAAGGGCATGGCCAAAGACTCATGGTTCCTGCCGTTCAACCAGGGCTGGAACGATGGCGCTGGAAAGCCGCCGAATCCAAACGGACTTAAAACGGACTACTTGTGGAAGCGGATTCTCACTCCGGCGCGCCTGACGGAGATTCTGGAAAACTACGCCCAGGTCGTGGAAGAGGAGAACCCAAAGACCGGGCGCAAAAAACAGGTGCAGATTTTCCCGCGCTTCCATCAACTCGAGGTTGTCCGGATGATTCTGGCCGATGTGATGGAGCATGGGGCAGGAAAGCGTTACTTGATCCAGCATAGCGCCGGCAGCGGGAAGTCTAATTCTATCGCGTGGCTGGCCCATCAGTTGATCAGCCTGACGAAAGACCGGAAGGCCCTCTTTGATTCCGTGATCGTTATCACAGACCGCCGCATTCTCGATAAGCAAATCCGCGAGACAATCAAGGGCTTTGCCCAGGTGGGCAGCATCATCGGTGCGGTGAAGGAAGGCGGTGGCGTCTCGAAGACGGAGCAGCTCACAAAGTATCTTAAGGACGGCAAGAAACTCATCATTTCCACGGTGCAGACCTTTCCTCATGTGCTTCTTCGTTATCCTAAATTAACGCTTCCCTTACCCACATCTCCGCCAATTGGAATTTACAAATCTCACACCTGAACCGTCAGGTGCAGAAATGCGTTCACCAGTGCGTCCCACTAATCTGGTGTTGCTGTCTCGATTTACGGAGCTTGCTGCGCCTCACAGAGGCGCGGTCCGGAGCGCATCACCGATCCCGCGTACGGGACGCAGCGGCTGCGCAAGGAGTGGCGCGTGAAAATTATCCAAGCCGCGTTGTCATTCGCACGTGCTGCGGGTAGACGCTCGGCGCACATACCCGCGCTCCGTCCGGCGCTCATCCGCGAATCCTTACAGTAAGTTAGCGCCTATGCGGGGAGGGGGCTCGGACCAGAATGACGGCCCAACGATGAGGAATTACGGCTCGGTCGAGCCCATTTGACGTAACGGTGGCATGCCCGATACTTGCCGGTGATGCGTCCCCATAGACTTACTGCTTTGGCTTTCCTCCTTTCCGTGTTCCTGCTGGCGGGGATTACTCGTTTGATTTGCGTTGCCGCAGAGGATTCTGCAATGGGCGACCCGCGCATGTGGAAAAAGCATTATAGCGCCGGCACGGATGCGCTGAGAAAAAACGATTACGCGACAGCGACGGCCGCCTTTAATTTAGCGCTGGCCGACTCAGAGAATTTTACGGGACGCGAGGCTTACAAAAGGGTGGAAACGCTTTCTGAATTGGGACATATGCTCATGCTCTCCCGCGAATACGATGAAGCCGTTCTATTATTGAAGCAGGCCCTGGAACTCTGGACCGCGGCAGAGTCGAACAAAGAAGTCGAACGGGGCGGTCTCCTGATGGAACTCGCTTCCGCATGCGCCTATTCCGGCAATAATGTTGAAGCCGCAAGATTTGCGCTCGAAGGAATAAAAATCTTTGAGAATAAAGTGGGACGTTATAAACCCACGACCGCTTTGGCGAAGGGCGAATTGGCCTGGATTTACAGGGGAATGAAAAAGTTTCCCGAAGCGGAGCAACTCTTCCTCGAATCGTTGAAAACGGTTCAGTCGCCGCAATATAGAACGACCATGGAACCCAACGGCGAAATTCGAATGTACCGCGCCCGACCCGTTCAAAGTCAAATTGCCGATATTCAGAATAATTTCGCCGGTATGTACCAGGATTGGGGAAAATGGGATAAGGCGGAGTCCCTTTTCAAGGAATCGCTCTCTTCGGAGGAGGCCGAATTTGGAAAGGAACATTTGAATACGCTGACGCCATTATCGAACCTGACTCTCCTCAACTTTAGACGAGGGAATCTTCCCAAGGCTGAAGCTTACGCGGAACGCGCGGTCCGCGTTGCCGGGAAGACCATCGGATTGAATCAGGCGCAAGGGTTCGCCACTTTATCACGGCTGACTGCGATTTATTATCGGGCTGGGAACCGAGCAGCATTCGATACTCGTGTTGCGCAAATTCGAGGGATCGAAAAAGCGGACCCAGCGCGGCCTCTGTTGCCATGGGTCATGCAAAGCGCAGCGATTCCGGAATCTGAAAAATCAGATTGGGCGGGCGTCGAAAAGATCTACAAAGAGTTTTTACCGGAGTTTCCGGCCATTTACGGAGCGGACGATCCTCGCGCTCGATCCGGTTTGGAAACATTGCAAAAATTCTATGCCAGTCATGGGCGGAAAGAAGATTCGGATAAACTCTACGCCGAACTTCTCGTGCAAAAGGCGAAAGAAAACGCAAGAAAATAACGAGCAAATGGGCGAATTGTCCCAGGCGGGAGATGGCTTCCGGTTTCTTCGTGGAAAAGATCAGGTGAAAATAAAACCTTTGCGAGGAACTGGGCATGCGGAAGGTTTGCAGAGCCTCTCGCGCCCTTTTCAAGGCGCTTTTTTTTGGACCTAGTTACCCAGGGCATCGGCGTTGCGCCTCAGCCCCGGGCTTTTTCTCTCGGCCCTTTGGGTCGTCCTGGGTGCGTGCCCGGAATCTTCAATGTGCCGAATTGGCGGGATATTGCAGAGGATTGTGATTAAGCGCGTGAGGTGATGGGCTGCCCCAAAGCCTGGCGGAATTTCCAAGGCGCGATGTACGCTCCACGATTGTTGTTCTGCGAATCGTTCCATTACGCTCGCGCGAGCGGCTCAGCGATCCGCTCGCTACCAGCCACGCCACGGCGATGACTTGACACATCCAAAGCTGTATGGTCAAAGGAGGTGGGCTGTGTTTCGCGCAGCCCCGCAAGGGTCCGGAAGAGCATGGCTCTCGGAGGAAGCCGGATGGTCGGGCCGCCATTCGATGAGTTGATCCGCACAATTGTGCGGTGAAGCATCGAATTGTGAATTTGTTTTTTGCCGCACTGGCTCCCACTGAACCGCATTTACCGATGGTCCTGCCATTCGTGCTGATGCTGGTTGCCATAGCCGTCATGCCTCTGATCCACCCGCACTGGTGGGAGCATCATCATCCGAAGGTCGCAACAGTGCTCGCCGCAGTCACTGTGACTTATTACGTGCTGGTCCGTCATGAAAGCATGCGGATGATTCACTTGGCGCACGAATACCTGAGCTTTATCGTATTGATTGGATCTCTTTTTGTCGTTTCAGGCGGGATTCATATCGGGGTCAAAGGAGAATCCAAACCGGGGTTGAATGTCGCTTTCATGCTGGTGGGTGCGGTACTCGCCAACATCATCGGCACGACCGGCGCATCCATGCTGCTGATCCGTCCCTGGATTCGAATGAACAAATATCGGATCACGGCCTACCACATAGTTTTCTTTATTTTTATTGTAAGCAATGTCGGCGGATGCTTGACCCCGATCGGTGATCCACCCCTGTTTTTGGGCTATCTAAAAGGTGTTCCGTTCTGGTGGGTGTTGGAGAAATGCTGGCTGCCCTGGTCGGCAAGCATTTCATTGCTGCTCGGCATTTTCTATTGTTTTGATCGGATCAATTTCCTGAAGGCTCCCCAGGAAGTCCGTTCGGCGGAAACCGCAAAACGATCTTTCTCAATCAATGGATTACGCAACTTAGGTTTTCTGGCCCTCATCCTCGTCGGCGTTTTTATCAAACACCCCATGGGACTTAGCGAGACCGTGATGATCGTTGCCGCTCTCGGTTCATGGTTCGCAACACCGAAACAGATCCACGAACAAAACGACTTTAATTTCCAACCGATTCGGGAAGTCGCATGGCTCTTCGCGGGTATCTTCGCAACCATGGTTCCCGCGCTGGATTATCTGGAAATCCACGCCTCTGAACTGGGACTGAATTCAGCGCTGAAATTCTTCTGGTTGACAGGCTCTCTTTCAGCATGCCTCGATAACGCGCCGACCTACCTCACGTTCCTCGCGGCAGCGATGGGACGGAACCATCTCCAGATCAATGACCCGGCGCACGTTCTCAGTTTTGTAAATCTCCACGCGCAGGAACTGGTGGCAATCTCCCTGGGAGCAGTCTTCTTCGGCGCCATGACCTATATCGGCAACGGGCCGAATTTCATGGTGCGTGCGATCGCGCAGCACGCGCATGTTAAAACACCGGGCTTCTTCTCGTACGCATTCAAATATGCGTTCCCGATATTGTTGCCCATTTTCGGAATTATTTCCCTGCTGCTTTTCGCTCGCTGAACAAAAAACAATTTTTCAAGATGAGGCTCATTCGCCTCCCGCCAGCGGCTCGAATCCGGCGCGCCTGAGTCGCATCTTGAAAGCGCATCGGAATAAGAGTAAACACTCGGGTAGAACAAACTTATGAAATCATTTATTTTGCTGGGTATTGGCCTCGGAGTAGCGGCTCTCATGATGACTGCAAGCGCGGAACCGCTCAAAGCAGGAGACACCCCGCCCGACTTCAGCCTCCAGGGATCCGATGGAAAAACACACAAACTTTCCGACTATAAAGGAAAGAAAGCCGTGGTGATCGCCTGGTTTCCCAAGGCGTTCACCGGCGGTTGCACCGCGGAATGCAAATCAATGCGCGACAGCAGCAAGGATATCCGGAAATTCGATGTCGCCTATTTCACTGCCAGCGTGGATGACGCGGAAACCAACAAGAAATTCGCCGAATCACTCGGGCTTGATTTTCCGATTCTTAGCGACCCGACTAAAGACACCGCAAAAACTCTTGGAGTTTTAAACGAGCGGGGAATGGCTTCACGCTGGACCTATTATATCGGCAAAGATGGCAAAATCCTGTTTATTGACCAGAGCGTGAAAACCGGGCAGCACGGCGCCGATATTGCCGCAAAACTCAAGGAATTGGGTATTCCGGAAAAGAAATAACTCGCCATCGAGTCAAAATCGCGACGTTATCCTGCGATGAGTTGCAGGATTTGTTATGCCCATTACGACCTTAAATGAAGCCGAACTGGAGGAGCATTTTGACCGCTCCTCTGGACCAGGTGGACAAAACGTCAACAAGGTTTCGACGAAAGTCACATTGCGGCATTTGCCTACGCAGATCGCCGTCTCGGTCCAGGACACGCGCTCGCAGGCACAAAATCGGGAACTCGCGCGCGAACGTCTGCTCAAGGCATTAAATGACCGTGAGTCCGAAGCAGTGCGAGTGGCCAAAGAAAGCCGGGAAAAAAAGCGACGCCAAAATCGAAAACGCCCCCATGGCGTAAAAATGCGGATCCTGGAGAACAAAAAACGGCGAGGTGACGTAAAAAAGAGCCGTCAAAGGGTCGACCTGTAACCCATGTCGCCTCGAGTCATTGCCATTCGCTGCATCACCGCGTTCACATTCCTGCTCTTCCTGAGGCCTGTGCAGGCTGCCGAAACCTTTACGGTCGGGGCTTACAACCTGGAGATGTATATCGACAACGTGGCCATGCACCATGAGCCAAAATCAGAAGAGTCACGCGCCAAAGTTCGCGAAAGTATTAAAGCCATGGCAGCCGATGTGCTGGCAGTTGAAGAAATGGGAAGTACTAACGCTTTGGCTGAATTACAGAGCAGCCTGCGCAAGGATGGAGTCGATTATCCCTATTCCGCGTATGTCAGCGCCTACGACACCAACCTGCACGTGGCCGTCCTGAGCCGTTTTCCCATCCGGAGCCAAAAACTACACAACGAAGATAAATATCTGTTGCACGGACGGCGTTTCAAAGTCACGCGCGGATTTGGAGAATTCGAAATCGAGGTGAATCCGAATTACAGGTTCACCGTTTTGGCAGCGCATTTAAAATCCAAACGTCTGATGGCGGAAGCGGATGAATCGGAAATGCGCGAACAGGAGGCAA
>JAQGOX010000841.1 GCA_028293365.1 Verrucomicrobiales bacterium
GTCGCTGCTGATCCTTGCAGTTTTTGCAGCGCTTCTCCCCATGCAATTGAGTAATTTCGGCAGCAATCAAGGCCGCTCCAGCCGCACTGCAGCCTGCATGGCTAATCAGCAGCGTTTGGCCTTGGCCTGGAATCTCTATTCCGCGGATAACCTGGGAAGGTTGCCGGCCAATTATTCAGCCAGCAGTCCAAACGCGACATTGTGGGTCAACGGCAACCTGGACTTTGGCTCTTCATCGCCTGATAATACAAACGTCAGCTCCATCACCAGGGGCCTGCTCTTTCCTTATGTGCAAAATCTTTCCTGCTACGTCTGTCCTGCCGATCCAGTTCGCGTCCGGGGACGAAGCACGACGAATTTAACACCGATGGTTCGGAGCTATTCCATGAACGCCTACATGAATGGCAGCGCCTGGACCGCAGGCTTCCACTTGTTCCTAAACCGAAACCAGATTCGCAAACCGCAGGAAACGTTTGTTTTTATCGACGAACGGTATGACAGCATCAACGACAGCATGTTTTACGTGGACATGAATGGTTACCCGGCGAATGCCAGCGCGACGGCCATCGTTGATTATCCAGGCTTTTACCATGATAACGGCGCTGTCCTGGCTTTTGCAGATGAACATGTGGAGCACTGGATTTGGTCAGATCCTCGAACAACACCCCCTCCGGCCGCCACCGACTTGCGCTTGAATGTCCCCAGTCCGAACAACAGAGATATGGCCCGGCTCCAGGCCGTCACGACGTACAAAGACTAACCGATCGCCTCTTTGATCACTTCACCATCATTGATTGTCGCTCGTTCCTGGCGGCCGTTATGAAGATAAGTCAGCCTGACATGATCGAGGCCCAGCAGGTTTAAGATGGTGGCGTGAATATCGGAAACATGGGCGCGTTGATCGACAGCGCGCAGGCCGATTTCATCGGTGCTGCCGATGGTTGTTCCGCCTTTGATTCCACCGCCCGCCATCCACATGGAGAAGCCCCAGGGATTGTGATCCCGACCCTTTCCTTTTTCATTGAACGGAGTTCGCCCGAATTCACCCCCCCAAACAACCAGGGTATCCTGAAGCATGCCGCGCGCCTTTAGATCTGCGAGCAGTCCAGCGATCGGTTTATCGGAAACTTTGCACCATTTGGAGTGATTGCCCTCGAGGTCTGTATGCGCATCCCAGCCACTGCCACTGCCGCAGTAACATTGCACAAAACGGACTCCCCGTTCAACGAGGCGGCGGGCCATGAGGCAATTGGACCCGAACTTTGCAGTGACCTTTTCGTCCATGCCATAGAGTTTTCTGGTGGCTTCGGTCTCTTTGCCGAGATCGACCGCTTCGGGCGCGGCCGATTGCATTCGGTAGGCGAGTTCGTAGGAGTTCAGTCGCGCGTCCAGTTCACTGTCCTCTGATTTGTCGACTGCGTAGTGGCGATTCAATTGCGACAGCAAATCAAGCTTGGTTCGCTGCTGGCGGTCACTAATGCCTGCGGGCGGAGCCAGATGAAAAATAGGGGCGCCCTCTTTGCGAAAGTAGGTTCCTTCGTACACTGCGGGCAGAAATCCGGAACTCCAATTTTTAGGGCCTCCATTTACTTCTGCATCGTCCGTTAAGACCACGAAAGTTGGAAGATTCTCATTCGCCGTTCCGAGTCCATAGGTCGTCCAGGCCCCCATCGCCGGACGGCCGGCCAGAATTGAGCCGGTGTTCATCTGGCAGACCGATCCGACGTGATTCAATCCATCGGCCCAGCAGGAGCGGAACACAGCCATATCATCAACATGCTCTGCAATATGTGGATACCAATCGGACACCCAAATACCACTTTGCCCATGCTGCTTGAAGCAACGCTGGCTCGGCATGATTCCATTGCCGGCCGTGCCCATGGAGGTCAGCACTTTGCCGAACGATTCCGGCATCGGCTTCCCTGCAAGCTTGTCGAGTTCAGGTTTGGGATCGAATAAATCGAGGTGGCTCGGGCCGCCCTCCATGAAGAGCCAGATGACTGATTTCGCTTTCGGAGGGATCTGTGCCAGCTTCGGCGCCAGCGGATTGAGCGGCGATGCAAACGAGTTCAGCCCGCCATCGCGCGCCAGCAGGTAGCTCAGCGCCATGGCGCCGAACCCGGAGCCTGATCGTGCCAGAAAATCGCGCCTCGAAAGAGCCGGTTGAATGTGGTGCTGAGCCATAAAATTAATTCAGATAAACGAACTCATTCGAGTTCATCAGCATGTGGCAAAAATCGACAAATGCAGCCGCCTGCGCCTGGTCGCCCAATGATGCTGTTTTTAACGACTCACAGGGCAATGCCACTTTTTCGCCGGCCTCGATCTGATCGCGAATGATCGTCGATTGTTTCTCGATGAAATGTGCCGCCAGCTTTTCCTCAAAGGCATCAGGATGCCGGCAATAGGCCATCTGAAAGGCACGATCGATCTGTTTGGACAAATCGGACCCGGTTTCAGTAATCACACGACTCCCAAAATGCTGCGCCCATTCGAGCATCAATTCGCTGTTCAGGAGCGTCAACGCCTGCAATGGACTGGTCGTAATGTTGCGCCGCGGGCATGATTCATGAGTGTCGGGCATGTCGAACGCTTCAAACATCGGATAGCGGGTGTTTCGCCGGACGAAAACGTAAATGCTGCGGCGGTTCCGCTCTACGCCTTCTGATACCTTCCAGCCCCCGCGCGTTTCCATTCCTGGAGGCAGTTGGGGAAAGACGCTCGGTCCTCCCATTTTGGGATTGAGTTCGCCCGATGTTTCCAAAGCCAGATCGCGGATCACTTCACCTTCCAGCCGTTGCCGGGGAAATTTCCAAAGCAGCTTATTATCGGGATCGGCGGCAGGTGCCAGCTCTCGATCTTCGGACGATTGCCGATAGGCAGCCGAGGCGATGATGAGTTTGTGCATATGCTTCACGCTCCATCCGGAACGGATGAATTCATTTGCGAGCCAGTCAAGCAACGCGGGATGGGTCGGACGGTCACCTTTGATCCCAAAATCACTCGGCGTTCCGACAATTCCCCGTCCAAAATGAGTCTGCCAGATCCGATTGACCATCACCCGGGCCGTGAGTGGATTTTTGGGATCTGTGAGTATTTCGGCCAGCGTCGCTCGGCGTCCGGTCGAATTCGGATTTACAACTTTATGAATGTGGGCTGGTTTTGGATCGATGATCGAAAGAAAGCCTGGCCGGACTTCCGCCTGGGGCGCATCGTAATTGCCACGACGCAAAAGATATGTAGCTGGAGCAGTTGGGCTCAAATCATGGATTCCCGAAGCGATAGGCGGAGTACCCGGGTCCAATTCACCGAACTTTTTAAGCTCCGCATTGAGTGACTCCCACTGTTTCTTTTCGTCACCTTTTAATTTGCCGACCACCGCCGAGGTCGGGGCCAGGTATTGGTGCGATTCCGGTTTCAAGTAGAGTTCGGCCTTCGCAACCATCTGGCATTCAAAAGGCGACCGCTCAGCCGGAGATTTTAGGAGCGCGACTTGGATCTCCTCCGGATACTTATCGACATAATCCTTGATGATTTCGGCGCGCCTGGGCTCTTCTATTCGTGCCAATTGCTCTCGAATATCGCGCGTCTTTTCCTCCCAAAGCGCCTTCTTCCGCTTGTATGTAGCAAGTTCGTCCTGCGTCTCCAACAGGATATGATCGTCCGCCGCTGTGTTCGCAAAAAATGCCTGCAACCGATAATAATCTGACTGGAGAATCGGGTCGAACTTGTGGTCGTGACAACGGGCGCAGCCATAGGTCATCCCGGTAAAAACCGCTCCTACAGTATCCGTTATATCGTATAAAATCAGCTGGAGTCGTTCGGGCAGATAACGGGCGTAGCTCTCGACCGGGTAATGCCGGTTAAACGCGGTCGCAATCAGCGCGTCAGGATTATCAGGCCATAATTCATCACCGGCGATCTGCTCCTGGATGAAGCGGTCATACGGTTTGTCGTCGTTAAAAGCCTTG
>JAQGOX010000497.1 GCA_028293365.1 Verrucomicrobiales bacterium
CGAAGAATTTTCAAATCCCTATTTCTGGGCATCCTTTACTCTCACCGGACAGTGGCGTTGATGTATTAGCACGAATTCGAAACAACGGTATGAGCACGATCAAAGTTTCCGCCCGAAATGGGGAGAGGCATACGTCACAAAAAGCCGATTCGGCAAAATGGGCGAACGATCACCGGTTGGATGCAATCTGACGTCGCGGGCGTAGCGGACGGATTTTTCGGGAGATTTTGTCTACGGGAGATGCCGCAGCGGATGCGGCGCGCGGAGCGCTCAAATGATTTTTTTCGGGGTGCTTGGTTTTCCCAGGGTAATTTCGCTGGGCGCGCGAAATAACCGCTGGGCTTTGTTCTGAAACCCCTTTGGGGTTTTCTGGTTGCGTCTGAAAATCCGAATATAGGGCGCGCGGCGCTGCCATCCATCGTTGGGGCCAGGATTTTCTTCACGAGGAAAGGGGTTTTTGGGTGGGTCTTCAAAACATTCCACCTGGCTTGGGGCTGATCGCCGGTGCTGCATCGTTTCTCATCAGTCGTAGATATCTTGAAATAATAATTTGGATGTCTGAGCCTCCTGGGGCAAAGAAAAGCCGGCATTGGAGAACATTTTTCAGGAGACAGAGCGCGACGGAATCGAAGGTACTGTATGTAGTTGAGCCTTCGATTCGATGGGAGGATCCTGGCGGAGATTTGGCAGGCCTGATGCGCTCGACGGCTTTTAATTAACGAGCGGTTTCGTTACGTGCGTTCGAACGGCCCAGCGGTCCATTCGCTACCTTGAGTGCTTAATCCTTAAAACGGCAGTTGCCCGTATCGGATCTTCGCAAGATCTTGGCGATAAAGGGGTTTGTCGCGGCACCACAGATCCACGGGGGATATGCGTCGCCGCTCCGCACCGCTTTCTCGCTCAAGCTTTTGCAAATCCCCGAGACGCTCGACTGCCGTTTTAAGGTTAATCGCTAATAATCATTTGCGTCAATTTCACAACTATTGACCGGCATTTTTAATCGCGCCCCAATGCTGCTTGACGCCCTATGGGAAACTCAGGATTTGGATTTGGATCCGTGGAAAATTAGAGCCTCGTTACCTCGTCTGCTACCAGTCTGGGATAGGGCTGCGATTTTGCCCGCGAAAAAGGGGCCAAAGTTCACGAAAAAGGGAAGGAAATGCGGGTAATTAGGATCACTGCTCATCAAAGAAGGATACGAAGGACATAAACGACCAAAGGGACGGAAGGGAGAGAGCGGGGTCCCCGGCGGCAGATGGTCGCATTGGTGGTCGCATTGCACATTGCATCGATTTTTTTTGAAGAAATCCGGGGGTTTGGGCCAGACCGGCTTTGAGGCTGAGAGGGTTTTGCGCTCAGTTCCCAAGGAAGTTTCCTGGGCTGCAGCGGCTTCCGAAAATCCGACGACAAAAGAACGGGCGGTATCTACGCGGCATTCAAGGACTTTCAGATGGGGGCAATCAAGGAATAAAATCTCGATATTTCCGAGCGAGCTTTCGCGGGACCAGGATATTCGGCACGGCGAAAATCACGAGGGCGTCGAGGGTAACGGGGAACTTATCAAAAGTTGAAT
The DNA here is from genome assembly GCA_028293365.1 of Verrucomicrobiales bacterium. GTDB lineage: Bacteria > Verrucomicrobiota > Verrucomicrobiia > Limisphaerales > SXQI01 > JAQGOX01. The sequence continues at coordinate 1,574 of JAQGOX010000497.1, forward strand.
AGTGCGGCAGATTTCGTCCACGCTGAATGGCTTGGCCGTGATATGGCGAACTCCAGCGGATGCAGCGTCGAGGCGAAGGTTTTCCGTGATGAAACCGGAGGCCACGATTACGGGCAATCCTGGTCGGAGCCTTTGGATTTCGCGGGCCACGTCCAACCCGGAGGAGCCCGGCATGTTGTAGTCCGTTACGACAAGGTCGAAAGCTCCTGGATCGGCGCGGAATGCCTCCAGCGCGTCAGCAACGCGGGTGAATCCGCGGACCCGATAGCCACGCCGCTCCAGCAGCATGGTGGTCACGGTCACGAGTGGCACTTCGTCGTCGAGAAAGAGGATGCGGTGGTTTTGGCCGGAAGCCGATGAAGCGGGCGCACCTGGTGCCGCCTCCTTTGGCCGCTCTGGCTGGATAGTGGGAAAGTAAAGCTCAAAGGCGGTCCCGCGGCCCGGCTGACTCTTGACGATAATGGCCCCCTGGTGGCTCCTGATGATGCCATGGACGACGGACAGGCCCAGCCCAGTGCCTTTCCCTACTTCCTTGGTGGTGTAGAACGGATCGAAGATGTGCTCGATGGTGGCGGCATCCATTCCCTTGCCGGTATCACTGACGGTCAGGCGTGCATAAGAGCCAGGGCGCAAATCCGCATGGGTGCGCGCGAACGCCGCGTCGATGGTCACGCCCTCGACAGTCACGTTAATCCGGCCAGGCCGCCCCTCCATAGAATGCCAGGCGTTGGTGCCGAGGTTTAGGAGGACCTGGTGGATTTCGGTCGGGTCCGCAAGGACCAGTGGCGATTCGTCGAAACTGGTGAGCAACTCCACGCCCGCAGGAAGGGTGGTGCGCAGCAAGCGGGCCGCATCCGAGACGGGGGAGGCCAAGCTCAATGTCCGAACCTCTCGAAGCTCCTTCCGGCTGAAGGAAAGGATCTGGCGGACGAGCGCGGTGGCTCGATCACTAGCGCTGCGAATCTCCGCCAGGAACCTCACAGCGGGATGCGAGGAGTCGAGATCGAGCATGGCCATGTCGGTGTTACCAACGATGGCGCCGAGAATATTGTTGAAGTCGTGGGCAATGCCGCCCGCCAGGGTGCCGATGGCTTCCATTTTCTGAGACTGGCGCAACTGAGCTTCGAGTTTTCGGCGCTCCGCCTCCTGCTCGATGCGCGGGGTGATGTCGCGCACGAAGGCGAAATTGAGCTCTTCGTTGCCGAAGTGGACGTAGTTGTCATTGACCTCGACGAAGAGCACGCGTCCATCCCTGGTGCGATGGCGGGCTTCCAAAGTCATCGTTCCACGCTGCTTGAGTTCCTGCCAGTGCGACTCCCAAACTCCCGGTTGGTACTCTGGATCCAGGTCGAAAATCGTTAAGTTGAGAATTTCCTCGCGAGAAAAGCCCCGGCCCGAGCAGGCTGCGTCATTCGCGTAACGGATGCGGCCTTCGCGACTGAACCAGAAGACACTGTCACCTGCGTGGTCCACGCTGAACCGCATCATTTGCAGCGCCTCCTCGGCCAGCTTGCGCTCAGTGATGTCGCGGGCAATCTTCGAGGCTCCCGTCACTTTGCCGCTGCCATCCTTCAGTGGGGAAATGGTTGCCGAGATTTTTATTTGTTTTCCATCCTTGCGAACCCGCACGGTTTCGAAGTGTCGAACAATTTCACCGCGCGAAACCCGGGCCAGGATTTGCGCCTCCTCCTGCACGCGATCGGGCGGGCAAAGCATGAGCAATGGTTGTCCGATGGCTTCGTTCGGTGCATATCCAAAAATGACTTCGGCACCGCGGTTCCAACTGGTAATCAAGCCGTCCATCGAATTGCCGATGATGGCGTCATCGGAGAACTCGACGATGGTCGCCAGCCGCATCTGCTGTTGCTCGGCCTTTCTGCGCGCGGTAACGTCCCGCCCGAAGGATTCGACGCGCTCGGTGACCTCACCTGCATTCACCAGACGGCCGCGAATTTCGACCTGCGCAAGCTGCCCTGAACGTGTGGCCAACTCGAATTGATGGTCGGCAACCACTCCCCCGCTCGCAACGCTGCGCCACCAGGCCTCGAACGCGGGTGCGGCCGAGGGGGCAACCATCTCCCGCAGAGGCCGCTTCCTCAAGTCCTCCAGGCTGTATCCGGACAGATTCACCCACGCGGGGTTCGCCTCGAGGAAGGCTCCATCAAGAGAATGAGCGCCGACCAACTCCGAGGCGTTCTCAAAAATCATCCGGTAACGATGTTCCATCCGGGATTCTCTCCTCCAGCCAACCAGGCGCCAATAGAGGAGCAACGCGGAGACACCGGCAAACACCGCCATGGCCTTGGGAACCGTCCACCACGGCTCGCGTTTGAGCAGGACCACGTCATCCAGCGACCGCAGGATCAGTTGGGGCCGATTGGCAAGCGTGGAATTGCCATTGAGCAAAACGCTCACGCCCGTGAGCCGAACGCGGCTCGCGGGTTTGAAGGAGGCCAAATCCCGAACAGCGTTCGTGCCGGGAAGCCTCGCCGTCACATATTTTTCGCCCACGCGGACCACCAATTCCGCAAGGGTTTGGCCGCGCACGACTCCGACGGTTTCGCCCTCGACCCTTGTGAGCACCCCCTCTAATCTTCCATCCTCCAAACTCTCGCCGGCGGGATCACTCAAAACGGGAACAGTGTCGATCGTGCGTCCCAGGACTCGTACCGATGCTTCCTCCAACTGCGGTGTCACGCCGTCAATGGCAGGAAATCCCACGACCTCCACTCGCTCCCCAACCCCAAATTGGATCATGTCGCGTAAATAGACTCGAACGCCAACCGAACCTTCCTGAATATAGAAAACATGTTGCGTCGGCACGGCGGTGACCGTTCCGACCACTTTGATCCTGCGACTCTCGCCGGCATGAGCGTTGAAACGAAGCGCTCTCTCGATCGGTTGCACGGGAATCTGGCTGGCCTCAAGTTTTCGTTCCGACACCACCTGCACCTGGTCCATTGAAGGAATATAGAGATAGTTGGCCTCGTACTTGCCCTGAGGGGTTGTCCGCGTTGTCCACACCCCCCGCATTCGAAGACGTGCGTCCACCCAGTTCGTGGGAACCGGCACACCATCGGGGAATCCCGGAATGGTGGCGCGGATATCACGCGCGCCAGACAAAATGAGGTTCAGGCGGGAGCCGTCCGCGCGCGCGGACTCGACGACTGACTCCATCTCCACCCATTGGAAGTCGGTTAATACGTCAATCAACTGGTCAACGGTGATAGGTGTGGCCGGGGGTAGCGGCGCTGTTCCAAGAATCTTGAGGCGTCGTTCCTCCAGAGCCACGTCGAAACCATTCATTCTTGAGACACCCTCGACTTCAACCAGGCTTCCAAGAGGGACCGCGGCGGCAGGCGATGGACGGGACAGAGAGATCCCCGCCGTATCATCTCTGAGAAACCAGAGTCCGGCATTTGGATCAGCGTAAACGACCTGGCCCACGATATGGGCGAGGATATTCCTTTCTGCTTCGTTGTGGGAGAGTGCCAGGACGCTCCTTGTATTGGTGAGAACACGAACCGAAGCTGTATTGGCGGTCGGACCATTAATGGCCTGGGCATCGGCGTTGGTTACACCAAAAATGGCAACCAGAAACAAAAGAGCAGCCCAAATACACGATCGAGATCGTGTTAGGAGAACAAAATTGCTATCGCCGAAACGAGGCTCAAATGACACGGATATTCGTACGATATGAGCCCTCAGAACGGCGTGCAACTCAAAAACAAATCCTCTCTTACAAAATGTGATTTGCTGATAGGTTCAGGCCATGATTTGCAAAAAGATTGGGTGGTCGGTGGGGTTGTTGGCGGTGGGGATAGGAACGATCCTCGGACAAACCAATTATGTTGTTTACAGAGCGGCCAAGCCGGTTCAGGTGGATGGAAAAATTACCGCGGAAGAATGGGCACGGGCACCGTGGTCCGATCCATTCAACGATATTGAAGGCACGAAAAAGCCGAAACCGCTTTTCGCGACGCGCGTAAAAATGCTTTGGGACGATCAGAATTTTTACATCGCAGCCTCCCTGGAGGAACCGCATGTGTGGGCCACGCTAACTCAGCACGATTCAGTAATTTTCCAGGATAACGATTTCGAAGTGTTTATTGATCCGGACGGCGATCAAAACAACTATTACGAATTCGAAATGAACGCGCTAAACACAACCTGGGATCTCCGCTTGACCAAGCCTTACCGTCACGGCGGCAAAGCTCTGAATGAGTGGGAGATCGTGGGTTTAAAAAGTGGCGTCAAAGTTCAGGGCACTCTGAACAATCCGGCAGACAAAGACGAGGGTTGGACGCTCGAACTGGCGATTCCGTGGAAAGCGCTCAGCGAATTTTCGAAACAGACGTTTCCGCCGCGAGAGGGGGACCGACTGCAGTTGAACTATTCTCGCGTTGAATGGTTGACCACCATTGAAAACGGGAAATATGTAAAAGTGCCGAAAAAACCGGAGTTCAACTGGACCTGGGGTGCGCAACCGGAAATCAACATGCATATTCCGGAAGCGTGGCCATTCGTGACGTTTTCGAACGCGACTGGCCGGTAGCAGACCTGGTCTGCAACCAGCCAGCAGCACATTAGGTTCGGAGCTTATAACTCAAATAGTGATCTGCGGGACGATTTGCCAATCGCCCAAAGCCCGATACATCCCAAACTCATGAATCCAGCGGTCGAACCTGCATCCGGCACTGCGGCTCCAGGAGTGTATGAAACATTGTCCAGTGCGACGGAAAAAGTCGTGGTGATATCAACGCGGGCGATGCCGCTCGGATTTGAGTAACTGATGTGGTTATTTCCAATCCCGTCAACATATGTCTGGGTGGTCAGAAGAGTATTGTTCACATCATAAAACTTCGCGGTATCCGACGCGCCGCCGGAGATGCCCGAAACAAAATCAAATCCAACGGATGGAACTCCAACAGGTGTCAAACCATCCGAGGAAAGCACAAAGCGCAGATTCACAGCACTGAAACTGTAGTAACCCAATCCGGCGTCGGGACGAGCTTCCACCAGGATGTTGTTACCAAAGTGCGGAACGATCGCACCGAGTCCAGCCCCTCCCGGAACCGGACTGTCGACTCGAAATCCAGTCCCGCCGGACAGATGTGAAAACTGATCAGTAAAAAAAGCCGCCTGACCATCGCCAGTACCGGCAACAATTGAAAGATCATCACCAGTTCCCAGAGTGTTATCGCTTCCAGGAAAGGAGCTAAAGTCGATTGTGACAGCCGATGCGGAAGGAGTCGCTGTTGTAATCAGTCCAATAGCAGTGAATAGTGCGGCAGCCGATTTAAAGCGGTTGAATCTGATTTTTCGCGAACTTAGTAGTTGGTCCTCCCCTACCCCGTGCGTGGTTTTTGGCAAAGTCGAGATTTCAATAGGTTTCATGCTTTGTTTTGGTTTCAGTTTTTAGGTTAGTGATTTTCGTTGACCAGTGCGGAAACGGTAATCGGTCGAAATTCGCTCATTTCGATTTGATAAGAACCGGGTTTGAGTAAGCGGAGTAACCGGCGGCATTTAAAGCGCGCACTCGATAGGTGTACAACGTTCGTGGCGCTGTCGTGTTGTCAGTGTATTTCGTCGTATTTGCGGATAAATTAGCGAGAACCTGCCATGTAGTTCCGAGTTGCCGTTCCACGAGAAATGCATCCTCGTTATTCGACCGATCAGTCCAGGCGAGGCTAATGCCGCCTTTTGCCAAAACACTCGCCGTCAAGTTTGCGGGCGCCGCAGGAAGGTTAACGAAAGGAGTTGAAACTGGAGAACCCAGGTAAGTGGGATCGGAGCTTGCGCCTGGATTGTAAGCGCTGACGCGATAATAATAGGTGTTTCCGGGTCGAACGGTGCGGTCGGAATAAGCGGCGATGTTAGCCCCCACGGTATCGAGCAACGCGTAGGACTGCCCGCCATCACTGGAACGTTCGATGGCAAATCCGAGTTCATTCACAGATTGATCGCTCCAACCCAAATCAACTTGTGCGGCAGATACAACCACGGCTCG
>JAQGOX010000847.1 GCA_028293365.1 Verrucomicrobiales bacterium
GGGAGCCATCCGGTAAATAAACCATTCCATGGATCGCATTCGTTTCGTCTTGCCTCCGAAGCTCGATCGTGAGGTTTATTTTTGTAAGGTTAGTCGGGATTTCTTCGGAAATTGCCGACTCGTATCCAGGGGCCTCGACTCGAAGTCTGAACGGGGCGCTGGGTTCATTATATTCCAGATTAAAATCGCCATTTGTTCCGTGGACCAAATCGCTTCGATACCACGGACGCTCTGTTTCTCCATAATGGTATCCCGGGATGACTACAAAATCCGGGATCGGATCGGCTGTTTCACCATCGATCACTCGGCCTGTTACTTGTAGGGCCGGTTTGAGCACAATCGTATGTTCCGACCCGTCCGGAAAAACCTTTTCGCCGCGGCTTTGAAAAAATCCGGGAGCATATATGAAAAGCTCAAGGTTGCGGACGGGAGCATTCTCCCAGCTCACTCGTCCATCAGAATCAGTTGGCTGCCTCCATTCTTCGCCACGGCCCCCTGCCTGGACTGAAGCATTGGTGACGGGTAATCCGTTTTGATCGACGAATCGCAAACGCAGAAGAGCTCCTTTGTACAATTGCAATCGAATTGGTAAAGGTTCGTCCGCGTTTAGCGCAAATGCGGTTGTCCGGTATCCGTTCGCGGAAACAAGTAGTTCAGTTTTGACCGGGTCGAGATTGGTCAATGCAAAGCCCCCTTTCGAGTCACTTGTAATCTGGTATTCGGGCTTAGGTGATTTCTTGATGATGAGTGCTCCCTCAATAGGTTGATTCGTCTCGTCCACAACCACACCGCCGCGGCCGATTCCTGAATGGAGAATGGTAATGTTTTCACGGTTGAAAAAGGTTTGATTGAGAGCGATGAATCCAGGAAGAAATGCCGGGTGGATAATGGTCACCTGAAATTGTTCCGCATCGTTCGGTACCACGGCACATGACCAGCGCCCGGTCCCATCCGTCTTGGCCACGCTCCAATCTTCAGTAAATCCCGGTCTTTCTATTTTAGGCTCGCGCCAGGAGGCATCGCCGACTCCAGGAAATTGCAGATATATCTCCGCGCCCGTGATTGGGTTGCCATTCTCATCGCGAACGGCTCCGGATATTCGACTTCCTTTTTCAAGCTTCATTACATAGGAGGCGGGGACCGGTCCGTTCCTTAAGGGAACCCAAAATAGACATTTTTGCTGATAGCCTTCCTTGAGAAAACCAATAATCAGTCCTGTTCGTATATTCCTCTCCCGAGGCATCTGAAGGCTGGCCTCGCCGCGCGTGTCCGTGAACGCGAGAGGCTTTTCATCCATATTCGATTCCTGAATCTCCAATGTCCGAATACTAACGTTGGAAATTGGCACTGCGGTGGCCGCATCGATTACCCGCATCTGCATCGTCGCGGCAATCGCCGGCTCGGATGTTACAAATCGCGTGGGGATTTGCCGCGGAACCAGAGTTACGGATGTTTCGTTTATTTTGACTGGAGGCCTTTTGCTTAGCGAATCGGAAATCCATTTAGCCCCGCCCGTCCTGCTGGACACTGCTAATAGAAACGCTATGGCAATCCCGGCGAGGCCGATCTTGAAGTTGCTCCACCAAACCAGGCGGCTTGTTTCTTGGAGCAGAGTTGCAACCGCCGAACTGGGTGCTCCTTTTGCAAGAGCTTCGGTGATCGCGCCCTCAAGAGTCAAAGGAACGGCTTCAGTCATCCTTGCGCTCAAGAAAGTCCCAATTCCCGTTGTGGTAATAGTGAAGCCGTGGCGCGCAAAAAACTTGCGCAACTTCTCGAGAGCCCGAAGTTGCCGCTTCTTGGCGGTCTCTTTGTTCAGACCCATTTTCGCGCAGACTCCAGAGAGATCAAATCCCTCAATATAGTGCAGCAGCAAGAGATTCTGATCCTGTTCGCTCAGACGGTCCATCCCTTCATCAAGCAGTGGAGCGAGTTTCGTCCAGGTTTCGTCGGTGTTTTCGAGATCCCGCATTTGAGTCGCTTCCTTTTCACGAAGAATGCGGCGTTGTTCGGAAAGGCGTGCGCGACTGGCCATGTAGCGAGTCGTACGAAGCAGCCAGCCCCCTAACATGACCTTTGAATTGAGCGATTTCGCTTTCTTCGCCAAAAGTAGAAATACGGCTTGCGTGATTTCCTCAGCGAGGCCGCTCGCGCCGGTTTGTCGCAGCGCCGAGGAATAAACCAAACGGCTATAGCGCCGAACCAGCGCCGCGAAGGCTTGCTCCGATGCCTCAAGGGCAAACTCTTGCAAAAGTTCCAAATCCGATTTCGTCATCATCTTCAACTGGGTATCCGCGCCGACGGAGCATACGAGGACAAAAATCTTCGCAAGAGAGAGCCGTTTCCGAAAGGAAATTGGATATAAAATCAATCGAGAGCTGCCACCCCTGGCTGAAGCGAGCCAGAATTCGACTCAAGTCCCGAGTTTTCGCTGATCAAACCGCGGGAGAGGGTGTGGCGAATCGCCAGGGGGTCTCCGGATCTGGCAAGGCGTGAGCGACAGAAGCTCTTTCTTTCTATTCCCGATCAAAACCCCAAATAATCGTCTGCTTCATTCCCTTCCTCTAAAAATCGGTCCGAGTTCCTAAACCGGATCTCTATTCGCTCTCATTATTTCCTAGGTTTGAGCTCGTCCCAAAAAGAGAAGACAGCGGCGGAGCCGTTGTGGGACCGTCGTGGACGGTATAATAAAACTGCCGATTTTGGGGCTCTGTGTCAAAAAAGCGCGTTATAATCCGGATTTGGAGGCTCGGCGGCGAGTCGTTGGAGGTGAAGTCGCTGGGCGGACCAAGTGAAGTTCGCCGCGGTCCAGTAATTCCCATTGGACCGTTTCTCCTCCTTCCGGACCAATCGCCGCCGCCAGGGCCAACGGAATACTGACATAGAAACGGGGTCGTTTTCCCTGCGAACGCATCCCTGCTGATTTTCACGGATAATCTCGTAATTTGGGATCGGAAGGTTCAGGATTTGTCGATTCGTTAAATGGAATGGTTCAAATGAACGGCACAATCTCGGAAGATGTTTTGCGAGGTATAGCAGAAGCGTTGGCGGTACACGCTCCACATTTACTCCAGAATCTGCAAAATCTTCGTGGTGCGTCGTTGCCGGTCCAGGAGGCAAGCCTGGAAGTTCGATTTACGGCCAACTGACAGTTGCAATTCCTTGGACTGACGGAGAGCTGATCTTGATCGCCTTGGAGGCTATTGAGCGTGATCAGGGCTATCAGACATTGTTTGCAGACCGCCAGATAAATGTCCTGATAAGTAGTTGGCGGCGGTTCGCCGAGCCACGCCTACTCCAGGCGCAATAGTTGTTATCTGAGGTATTGGACCTGGACGCGAAACTAAATTGTTGCAATTTTTGAACCGTGAAATCACGAGACCAAGACTGCTCAACATATTCTTTCGACCGATCGATTGAGAAAATCACTCGCATGGCAACATTTATACCAACGCTTGAGGTTGCTATTCTGAATGTTCGGGCGGCTGCCTGTGATGAATTTGAGGCCGCGCTCCTCGAAGCGTCCGGCATTATCGCCTCGATGCCCGGATATATTTCACACGAATTGCGACGATGCGTGCAAGTTTCCAATCGGTACATTTTGCTCGTGCAGTGGCGGTGCCTTGAAGACCACACAGTCGGATTTCGACAATCACCAGATTACCAGCGTTGGCGAACCTTGCTGCACCATTTTTACGACCCATTCCCGACCGTGGAGCATTATGGCCCTTCGCTACTTGATCGTGCTGTCTAGCATTTTCGAAAGCACGTTTGTAAGCGTGGAGCAGTTCGTTAACTGCCCGCAATCAAGCTCGATTCAGGATCGGTTTGTATAAGGTTCAAGTCCTCATTTCACTGGATCTTCACCGATCTGAAACGTGACAGAAGATTCACCTAACTTTTTGTCAGTCAACACTCCGGCACGAACCAAAATCGCACCGTGACCAGCATCTACATACATTTTTTGGATTTTCAATACTAACTGTTGGATTTTTTCTTCATACACTGGTTCTCCCACTTTGAAATAAAGGATTTTCTCAAA
>JAQGOX010000863.1 GCA_028293365.1 Verrucomicrobiales bacterium
CTGCAGGACACCTCCGACATCGCCCTGGAGCCTCCGCGTTAAGGCCGGGTCATACATCCAGTTTCCCCGATAAGAATGGTTTTCTTTATTCGTTTGTTAGCCGGTTCAAGGCAAGTTCTTGTCGAGACAGTGCCGAACCGCCTCGGCGAGGGCTTGTGTCGAGAACGGCTTATGCACAAAACTGTGGCCAGCCGCCGAGCCAAAATGATGATCCGCTAATTCCGGGCTGTATCCGCTGATGTAGAGAACCTTCAAATCGGGTTGCAGACGTTTGAGCTCTTCGGCTAAGTCACGCCCGCTAAGTCCACCGGGCATCACCATATCCGTGACGAGCAGGTCGATCCGCCCCGGGTGCCGGCGCCAACACGCAAGTCCTTCCAGCCCATTTTCAGCTTCAACCACCGTATAGCCGAACCGCTCGAGCACAGTTCGAACGAGAGACCGAATGACAGACTCATCTTCAACGAGCAGGATCGTCTCGTGTCCGCCGGGCACGGGCTGGGTTGCGACTGGGCTGATCGAAATCGTAGACTGTTCCAAAACCGGCAGAAATATGTGGAACGTTGTGCCAACCCCAGGTTGCGTGTCCACTTTAATCCATCCGTTATGCTGCTTTACGATGCCGTGCACTGTCGCTAAACCAAGCCCCGTGCCTTTCCCCACCTCCTTGGTCGTGAAAAAAGGTTCAAAAATTCTCGGTAGAGCCTCCGGCGCGATCCCGGAACCATTGTCCGAAACACTGATTCGGGCAAATCTTCCGATTTTGGCTTCGGGATGTTCGAGCTGATTCGCAATTTCGATGTTGGCGCACTCAATACTGATCCCGAGTCGCCCGCCCTTTGGCATCGCGTCCCGAGCATTCACCGCAAGGTTCATGATGACTTGCTCGATCATGCCAGGATCTGCATGGGCTAGGGGAAGGTTCGGCGCAAAGCAACTCGAGAGAGCGATATGGTCTCCAAGAATGCGCTGGAGGAATTTAGTCATGTTACCGACCAGTTCGCGCAGATCGAGGTCTCGAGGCTGACTGGCCTGGCGCCGGCTAAAAGTGAGAAGTTGCCGGGTCAGGTTGGTGGCTCGCTCGGCGGCTCGGGCAATGTCGTTGATGCTGGCGCGCGTTTCGGCATCAAGCGATTCATTTGAAAGAGTAAGAGAACTCTGCATCTGAATCACAGTTAGAATATTGTTAAAATCGTGAGCGACCCCGCCCGCGAGTTGGCCGAAGACCTCCATTTTTTGCGCATGGAGAAATTGCTCCTCCAGGAGCAGCCGGTCGGTGATGTCTTCCGCCACTCCGACAACCCGGTAAACCTTTCCCGAAGCATCGCAAATCGGAAACGCCCGATCCAGAATCCACCGTATTTGCCCATCCGGTCGCACGATACGAAATTGCTCGTCATATGCGCCCGAGGTCTGGCGTGTCGTTGCGGCATCAGAAATGCGGTCTCGATCGTCAGGATGAATCGCGGCCAGCCAGGAGAGGGGATCGTCATAGAGGCTCTGGCAGGTTCGGCCCCAAATCCTCTCATAGGCAGGACTGATATAGAGCATTTTTGTCTTGGAAAGATCGGTGAGCCAGAAAACTTCCTGGATGTTCTCGGCCAATTGCCTGAAACGTTCCTCGCTCGCGCGAAGCGCTTCCTCGGCCTTTTTGCGCTCGACTATCTGCTTCGCCTCTCGCAACGCACGCTCCACCACGGCACCCAGTCTCTCCAGATGATTCTTGAGAACATAATCCGTCGCTCCCAACTTGAGTGCCTCGACCGCTCTTTCTTCTCCGATCGTTCCGGAGACGAAAATAAAAGGTGTTTCGGGCTGCGCAGCTTTGGCCGACGCAAGCGCTGCTCTGCCATCGAATCCCGGCAGTGTGAAATCCGAAAGGATCACGTCAAATTCACATTTCAACAGCGCTTGATTGAGTTCTTTCTCTGTGGCCGCATAAACGCATTCGTAGCAGATGCCCTCCCTTCGCAAAACTTCGGCCACAAGTTCACGGTCGATCAAGTTATCCTCCACATGCAGGATACGAAGAGTTTGAGTCACTTTCATTATTGAAGCCGGCCAAAGAGGTTTAAGCCTGTCGATGGTTTTAGCCAAATCGTGGGTTGATTCATATTTAACAAGGTGCAACTGAATTGAGAACTGTCGATCATACCTTCGTTTAATACGGGAACGCCCAGCCGGGAATCGCCTTTTCATTTTCCAATGAAAGGATTTGCCCACTGCGGGGAACTATCATACGCCATCGCCGGCGCCACGAAGTGCCAGCTTCTCAGCGGCTCGAGCCAGCTCTGCGATGGACCCCGCCTGCATTTTCTTCATTACCCGGCTGCGCTGGATCTTAACGGTGATCTCGGCCGTTCCGAGGTGGGCGGCAATTTGCTTGTTCATGAACCCGTTCACAACCAATTGCATTACTTCCCGTTCGCGGGGGGTAAGCAGCGCGTATCGACTCCGCAAGGCAACGTAATCTTTTGGCCTGGCCGGCTTTGCGTTCGAATCCCGAGCTTCCGATTCGATTCTCGTTACCAGGGCCTGTGCTGTGCGCACAAGGGCTCGATTGTACGCGCACACAATTTTAAGATAACGACATATCTGCCGGAGTTCGGCATCGCGGTTGGAAATTATATTTCCGAAATCGTCGGTTTTTGTTTGAGTTTCATTCAATTGCTGGCGGCGGCGAGTTCTCCCCTTCATTCAGTTTTTTGGCACACGTTCGCTGCGAATGGTAAGGCTATTATTCACGGCCATCCATCATACCTTGGTGTGATGCGACGATCCGCGGCTGCGCACTTCCTGCAATGCGCACGGGACCGGCCAACCAGCGCGCTTTCATTTTCCCGTCACGTCACCGCGCTGAATCTGAGAAGGTTACTGAAAGCCAACCTCACAAGGGTGCTTCATTTTGGATCAGCAAGGTGAATTGGAACGTTACGCCCGGGCCCATATTAACTGTCGCCCAGAGGCGTCCGCCATGGGACTCGATGATTGAGCGGCTGATTGCCAGTCCCATTCCCAGGCCGTGCGCCTTGGTGGTGAAGAATGCCTGAAACAATCGATCCGCCTGTTCGAGGTCGATTCCAATTCCATTATCCTGAACCGCAACACGAATGGTCCCCGGCTCGAAGGGCTCGCTGCGAATGCTTAGCATGCGTGGCCGGTCGGCGACAGCCTTGAGCGATTCGAGAGCATTGACCAGGAGATTAATCACCACTTGTTGCACTTGCACACGGTCCGCGAAGGTCACCGGCAACTTCCTGGTTAAATTCGTCTGCACACTAATTCGGTTGCGTGCGAACTCCTGTTGCAGAAGCGCGATGCTTTCTTCAATGAGTTCGTTAATATCGGTGGCGCGTTTGGAAGGTTCTGTTCGTTTTAACAATCCTCGAATGCGGGCAATCACCTCGCTGGCACGGTTTCCATTGCGAACAATCCGCCGGATCGATTCGCGTGCTTCGTCCAGGTTCGCGGGGACGGCAGCGAGCCAATACGAGGCGGCATTTGCATCGGTTACAACGGCCGCGAGCGGCTGATTAACCTCGTGGGCGATGGAGGCGGCCAGCTCGCCCATCGTAGTCACGCGCTCGACTCTGGCTAATTCGGTTTGAGCTTCACGCAACGCACGCTCCGCCTGTTGTAGATTTGTTATATCGCGCCCCACGGCCAGGACGCTAACGATAGTACCCTGTGTGTCGAACTCCGGCGTCATGCGGACATTGAATGTTCTTAGCCCGATTGGAGCGGGCCAATTTATTTCAAATTCGCGCGCCTTTCCACTATCGAACACCGCTTTGATCGAATCCCGGATTACCTGAGAGTAATCTGTCTCAACTGAGACGCCGGCATCTTTAGCGAGCGAACCAGCAGGGCCATTCAGGACGGTTTCTTTGGAAAGGCCGGAAACCCTAATGATCGCCCGATTTGCATAGATGCGTCGCAAATTCCGGTCATAGCGAACGATGGCGTCGGGCGTATTTTCAACAATAGTCCTGACTTCCTGCTCCCGCGCATGCAATTCTTCCTCGGCCCGTTTGAGCGCGGAAATATCCAACGTGCAACTGACTGCGCCCATAACGTGCCCATACTCATCTTTGATTGGGGCGACATTGACCAAAACGTTCAACTTTTCCCCATCCGGACGCTCCATAATTAGCTCTGCATCACGAATCGCGCTCCCTGAGCGCAGGACCCTGGCCACGGGATTGTCTTCGATTGAAAGGGGGATGCCATCCGTTCCGAAAATACGAAATGAACCGCAGTATCGATCCTTCGGATCGTGAATTGCGGGCGTCCGTCCCCATAGTTCTCTGGCCACCGGATTGAAGTATTCGATTAGGCCTTCCCTGTCGGTTTTCAGTACGCCGGCTGGAACATTTTGCAAAAGTGTATGGAGTTCATTGTCCCGTTCCTTGATTTCCTTTTCCGTTCGCCGGCGTTCAACGACCTCGGCCCTTAGGCTTTCATCGGCGAGTTTAAGTTCTGTGGTTTGCCTTTGGACGCGGCTGTCGAGTTTCTTCGCTAACGCGGCCAGCTCGGCCTTCGTTTTTTTGAGCTCCGGAGACTCCAACGAATCCCAAAGTCCGTTTCGTCGAGCCAGGACCAGTTGATGCGCGTGTGCCACCTCGAACACTTCATTTCCTTTCCGCCGCTGTAACGGGTATGTGCAGAGAATCAGAACGCGCTCGTTCGCGAACTCTTCGTTTATCTTGTGCTCATAGGCCAGAAAATCCTCCCAGTCCTGATCCCTCAGCCATGCTTCGTCGCCATGCATTCGAAGACCGGCATATCCTCGCTTCATTGCCTGAGCAAGTTTAGTTCTCCACGTATCAATTACTGGTGAAGAATCGAAGCTACCCTCCCTGAAATAAAAGCTCTTGTGGCTCAAAAACTCGATGTCGCCATCTGCAAGGTGGCGATCCGCTTCGGCCACGCCTTGCCGGAAGGAGGCGAGTGCCTCGGCCTTGGTCAACGGGGCGGATACGACCCACAAACACATTTCGTTATCTTCCAATCCCGCCCGGAAGTAAGGAACCAACACATCCAAAAGGTCCTGCTTCGTCTCGTAGAACTGGCAAAAGTGCGTGCCCCATTGCAATTCTCCGATCGGATCGATGCCAGTCCGTCGAAGTTTTTTATCCATCGATTCCCTTGAGATCGCATTCATGATCCATCCCAGATAACCCTATCTTAACCTCGGCATCTCACATCCGCAAACATAGCCGCTACTTGATCCGAGTCCTCCTGTCGCCGGTCATCATTAATTTGAGACACAACTCATTGA
>JAQGOX010000878.1 GCA_028293365.1 Verrucomicrobiales bacterium
AGCGGCGCTCTCGGTCTTTCAAACACGGTCGCATATAGCCTCTCCGGCGTGCTTCTGGTTGTTGTCGCGATCATTACCAATTTCTCTTTTGGATCGCTATTGCTGTTCGTGCTGTTCGTGACCCACGCGCTCGTTGGCGCGGTAGAACTTGGAACGGACGGATGGATCCAGAATATCACGGGCAATATCCTGACAACGAGCCAGGGCAAAATGCTGTTCGTTTATACTTCGCTGCTAATGTTCTGCCTGCGTTTCTGCGCGAATTTCATTGAGAAGACTCTCAAGATCTCGCCGGTAGGTTTGCTCGTTATTTGCGCCAGCCTTGCATGCGTCGGCTTGAATTTGGTCAGCGGAATTACCACTTTCGTCGGCGCAATGGTTGCACTCACTGTTTACGCACTGGGAAAGACGTTCTTCTGGCCAACCATGCTTGCGATCACGGGCGATCGCTTTCCTCGAACGGGCGCCGTCGCCATCTCTATCATGGGCGGCATCGGCATGATGTCGGCCGGATTGCTCGGATCGGCTGGATTGGGCTATGCCAAAGATCGTTTCGCTGGCGAAGCACTCCAGACAGCAAACCCTGCACTTTACAGCAACTATAAAGCAGCCCAACCCAGCAAGTTTTTGAAATTCTCGGAAGCTCACGGAATTGACGGAAAGAAACTGGGTGACGTTCAAGGCAAACTGGCAAAAGCCCGTGAAGACATGGCGAAAACCGGCAATCAAAATCCTGAAGCCGCTTTGAATGCGTTAACTCCGGAAGAACGCACCGTGCAGGAGTCTAGTATATCAGGTGACCGGCACACTCTGAAGGCTGACTCGTTTATCCCGGCTACGATGGCCTGCATTTACTTGTTGCTGCTGATCTATTTCAAATCCATCGGCGGCTACAAAACGGTTCATATTAAATCAGGACCGTCCAGTCTCGGTGCCGAGCCGAGTGCAGTCGGAGCATAAATACGCGCTCAATATAGTTTCAAAAGGCGGCCCACGGCCGCCTTTTTTTCAATTGCAGGTATGGATTGCTTGCCATACTTTGGAGGTATGAAGATGACATTACATATTGACGAAGATCTTCTTTCGAGAGTTATGAAGGTTACAGGTGCGGAAACGAAGACTAAAGCGATTGATCTCGCATTGCGGGAAATGGATCGAAAAGCGAAGCTCGTTAGCCTGGCGTCGGAAGGGTTAGGCCTCAGTCCCGACGAGCTGAGAGACGCGATCGACCCGAACTATGATTTAAATGCGGTACGAAAACTCGAATCTCCAGTTTCTTATGGCCGCAAGCGCCGTACTAGTTGATAGCAGTTACTACATCGGTCTCATGCGCGCTCGGCAGGATCCTTTGCGTGCGTTGTCGCTGGCTGCAGAGGCACGTGATTTAGCGATTTGTGGGGTTGTCCGCTGCGAAGTTGGGCGAGGCATTCGACAGGCACGGACGCTGGAGCGGTTTCACTCGTTTTGGGATGTCATGGTTAATGTTCCTACCAACAACGAACTCTGGACCGGGGTGGAACGAACCCTTTGGAGTCTGGACCGCGAAGGATTGGTTCTCCCTCTCACAGATGTCATAATCGCCTGCTGTGCGATTCGAATTAATGCAGTGGTATTAACTTTCGATAACCATTTTTCCAGGATCCCGGGGGTTCGAGCCGTTGACCGGCTGGATTCGTGAACTGATAGAATCCCGAACTATTCAACCTATCCCAAAGCGGAATGGGTCGTGGTCCGTGAGAATTAACGTTGCTTCCGCATTAACAAACGCAGTTCCAGTTAACGTCGGAGAGACAACTCCCTTTGCGCGATCAATCCAACGAAAAGTTCCCGTGAATTGGCTGCCAATAATACTTTCCTGAACCCAGGGCTCCCCTTCGGCAAGTTTGTTATCGGCCGCGAGGCAGGCCAGCTTTGCGCTTGTTCCAGTACCGCACGGAGAGCGGTCGTAAGCCTTGCCCGGACAAAGAACAAAATTGCGTGAGTTTGCCTCTCCCTGCGGAATTCCAAATAGCTCCACGTGGTCCACCTCAGGGAAACCTTGCGCGTTAACCGCCTGACGAATGCGCCAGGAAAAATTTGTGAGTGATTCCACATCCTCCAGCTTAAGTCGCTGATCTTTCAATTGGACCAGAAAAAACCAATTACCGCCCCAGGCCACATCACCGATTAATTGCGATTCGTTGGGAACAACCACCGTCACGCCTTTTGCTTTTCGATAACTCGGAACATTCTCAAAGGTAACAGATCCATTCTCGTTCAGGACCGCTGTTACGATACCGACCGGCGTTTCGATTTTGTGCGCCCCCGGCGAAATTCGGCCAAGATGCGAAAGCGTAACAATCAATCCGATCGTTCCGTGCCCACACATCCCCAAATAACCAACGTTATTAAAGAAGATGACGCCTGCCGCGCAGCTCGAATCCTGCGGTTCGCAGAGCAAGGCCCCAACCATGGCATCTGACCCGCGCGGTTCATTGACGACGGCGCTGCGAAAATGATCATGCTCGCGCCGAAATTTCTCCACCCTCTCGGCCATGGTCCCCTTCCCCAGGTCTGGACCACCAGCAATTACCACGCGAGTCGGTTCACCCCCTGTGTGCGAATCAACCACTGAAATCCGGGTGCACGACCGCTTCATTTTCGTTTCGGCAATTTGGGACGATTCGCAATACCCTGGTGAATGATCTTTAAGATCTGTTTGCGTTCAGCGCCGGCCAGCGGGAGGCGGGGCGCGCGCGTCCATTCCACGCCGAGACCGCATTCCTGCACTGCAAGCTTGATGTACTGAACGAACTTGGGATGCGTATCCAAATGGAGCAACGGGGCAAACCAGCGGTAGATCGCCCGCGCTTCATCCCATTTGCCCGCGCGTGTCAAATCCCAGAAATACTGATTCTCCAATGGAAAGGCTATGCCGCTGCCCGCAACCCATCCATCGATGCCTAATATCGCACTTTCCAGAGCCAGGTCATCGACCCCGGTGAAAATCGCGTAACGTCCACCAACCATATTGTGCAGATCGGTGATTCGGCGGGTATTGCCGGAACTCTCTTTTAATGCCACGAAATTCTTCTGATCAGCCAGAGTTGCAAACATTTGAGGCGTAACGTCATGACCGTAGCTAATCGGATTATTGTAAATCATGATCGGCAAACCCGTGGCTTTCGCCACCGTCCTCAAATGGAAGATCGTTTCGCGAGGGTCTGGGGATTTGTAAATCATCGGCGGCATCAGCATGAAACCATCGAGCCCGAGTTTCTCCCCTTCCCGCACATAACGAGAAGCTTCAGCCACGCTGGATTCAGCCACTCCGCTCAAAACACTCACTCGACCTTTCACCGTCGCGACCATCGCCTCGACGAGCAGGCGTTTCTCTTCCGGTGTCATGGATTGGTTTTCGCCGAGTGATCCCAGGAAGACCAATCCGCTGATTCCCGAAGCGATCAATGCTTCAACGTGACGTGCGGTTCCTTCAAGGTCCAGCACGCCGTCCTTTCTCATTTGTGTCGTAATGGCGGGAAATACTCCTGCCCAATATGGCTTGCTCATAACTCTTGTGGAAAAGTGGAGGTTAATTTTTTGATACTCTGCTCATTTGGGTTTGCGGCTGACCCCCCAGATAAGCCAAATGGCGAGGGCGATCAAAAGAATCAGCCACCACAGATAGAAAAGTTCCCTGGCCGCAAGTTCCGCGAAGGCAAATGCCCGTGGAAAGATAAACAATAGCAGCGCTATGACAGCCGCAAGGGCGAAGAATTGAAGGAGTGCGCGCAGCCGCGGATTCATTGTTTCAAGCCCGGGGCGCCACTGATCTGTCCGGATTTGTTGGGGCGCGTCGCAGGATTGAATCGATCCTTCGGTCCATTCTGATTGAGCGGCAACATAAAATTCGGCGCGCTCGACCCAACCACGAGCGGTGATCGACCGTTCCAATTCTGAATCACCTGGAGTTTAATGAAATCCGGATTGTCGCGCACCGCCTGGCCGCGCACTTGAATGGCATCCGCCTCGCCCTTCGCCCGAATGACCGCACTTTCGGCTTCGATCTGCGCCTTTAACTGTAGAAACTTCGCTTTCTCCGCTTCCTGTTCCTGAACCATTTTTAATTCAATCGCTTGTTCCAATTCTGGAGTCAGGGTGATGTTGTATATAACCAGGTCAACAATTTCGAGCAGGTTCGTCCCAATTTTACGACGAGCCACCTCGAGCGAACGCACTTTGATCTGTTCACGTTGCTTAACGATTTCTTCCGCACTGTGGGTGGCGGCAACTTCTTTGAGAGCTTCCAGAACACGGGGAGCAATCAGACTTTCAAAAGGCTCACCGGCGTATTCTTTAAAAATCTTCACCACGGAATGTTCCGGAACCCGAAAGAGCACGTACAACTCCGTTTTTACCTGCTGCAGGTCCGAAGAATAACATTCAGCCGGCATCGCATGGGTCTGTTGACGAATCGACATCGGACGAATGTCACTGATGAAAGGTTTTTTCAAACCGAACCCTTCCGTCTTGAAATCCGGCGATACTTTTCCGAGTGTCACCTCAATTCCACGATATCCCGGCTGCACCACGTAAGTGCCGGAGGATAGCAGCACAATGATAACGAAAATGAGAATCCCAGCGCCAATCAGGCGCGCCAGGACGCGCGCGGATGCATCCATGGGTACGATGGTCGGTTTATCGTAGGCTTTCATGGATTTGAGGGAATTGCGGCAGGCTGCATGTTACCCAGCGGCAGAATCATTTCCGATCCACCCGCATTGGCGCCTACCACCAGGGGCGTGATTCCATCCCACCGGTCCACGATTTCAAGCTGCAGAATGGAAGGATTCTCCCGCAGCGCTTTTCCGCGCAGATTAATCGATTCAGCTTCGCCGCGCGCTTTAATCACCGCGGTATTTGCTTCGACCTCAGTTTGCTGCTTTGTAAATCGAGCACGGGCGGCTTCCTGCTGTTGCACCATCTTTGCCTCGATGGCGTGTTCAAGCACTTTTGAAAGATTGATGTCAGTGAGGACCAGATCCTCCAGTGCCAGCACTTCTCCCACTTTCGTTCGAGCGACCTCCAAAGTAAGTCTTTTCACCTCTTCACGTTTTTGCACGATGGTTTCAGCCGTGCGAAGGGCGGTGATTTCTTTAATTGCTTCCGCGACTCGAGGCTTTACGAGCGTTTCAAAAACGTCGCCTTGATAATCACGATACAAACGAACCACTGAAGCCTCGGGAATTCGATATAATACGCCGACATCCATTTTAATCTGTTGAAGATCGGAAGAATAGCAATCCGCGACCATTTGTTTCGTTTGCTGACGGATCAGGACCGGTTCGACCCTCGTGATAAATGGCAATTTCATACCGAAACCTTCCGGCTTGAAAACGGGCGCAACCTTTCCCAGGGTCACCTCGACTCCCCGATGGCCTGGTTCGACCACAAACGTCATGGAAGAACCAATAAGAACGATGGCCAGTATAAGCAGGCCACCGAGAATGATCCGAGTTATCTGGGGTCCGCTCATTAATTAATTGAAATACTACGGGAACCGAAATCGCCTGCAAGAACCAAAGGGTTGGACAAAAGACAACTTCTTGATCGCGCGACGAGATTGCATTAGGTTCGCGCCGTTGAAGAAGCCACTTCGAGCCGAGATCCCTCGCAAGGCAATTTACCGGTTATCCGTGTATTTGCGGTGCCTGCAACGTCTCAAAATCAACGGTATCCGCACAGTTTCCAGCGAAGCGCTTGCGAAAGCCGCCCGGGTTAAATCGACTCAATTACGCAAAGATCTCACCTATTTCGGCCAGTTCGGCACCCGAGGTTTGGGTTATGATGTCGGGCAACTGAGCCAGATGATTTCCGATCTGCTCGGAACCACCAGCCTGCAGCCGGTGATTCTTGTAGGGGTTGGAAATCTTGGTCTTGCATTGCTAACCTATCGCGGGTTCGAACAGGAAGGTTTTGAAATTATCGCAGCATTTGATCTTGATAGTGGCCGCAAGCGGGACAAACCGGTTGTCACACCAATTCATGACATTTCGAAAATACCAGAAATTGTCAAAAAAAATGGGGTTCGCATGGCGATCGTCACTGTGCCCGCTGCAGCCGCTCAAGAGGTGACCAACTCGCTCGTCAGTTGTGGTATTACGGGAATCCTGAACTTTTCACCCATCGTGCTGCATGTTCCCGATGAGGTGATGGTGAACAACGTGAACCTCGCAATCGAACTGGAAAATCTGAGCTATTTTATCCAGCAATAGCTAATCCACGCTTCATCCAGATCATTCCGCCAGGGAGGCCTCCGATTGCGGTTCAGGCAACCAAAACGAGCTGAACAACGCAATCGCATAAACCGCCAGCGCCATCACTGCCGCACCCAATGCGATTTTGTGGTAGGATGAATCAGCCTTCATCATGGGTGCGATCCAGTTTGTGGTTACAAATGCTGCGGAAGTCCCAATCATGCGACCGCCCACATTCGCGGCGAAGCTTTCGCCAGTTCCTCGCAAATGCATCGGGTAGACCCGCGGCAAATAGTTACCCCAGAAACTGAACTGTGCCACGGTGAGCAGACCTGCCAGGAACATCCCCCACTTCAGCAGTTCCATGTTATTTTGCGCCGGGTAGTAAAACACAAATGGAATGATCAGAAGGCCTGGGATCAAAAACGTCCGGAGAAGCGCTCGGCGGCTGACGATTACAACCGCGAGAATTGCCAGCAGTATGCGCCCCACCAACCCACCCATCTCCTGGTAGAATTGAATTCGATTTCCTGCTTGCTTCACGACATCGTTTGCAACTTTGAGTTCTCCCTGTGCCTTCTTCAAATCCGCTGCTACCTGCCCCTTCGTTGGTGCATCCGCAGGCATTGCCTTCAATTGACCAGTGAGCTTGCCAATTTGCGGCTTAAGCGAATCTACCGTTTTCTGCTGTGCGCTTAACTCCGGAAGAACCGGAACGATCTGCGTGGGAACGAGCTGAATCGCTCCAAAAGCGGCCCCGTAGGCGCACGCAAACAAAAGTGCAGTCACAATTGTGGTCCTGCACAGACCTGGAGCGAAAAGTTCTCCGATGCTCGGCCGACGCAAGGTTCCGGCTGCGCGCTTCTTCATCCACGAAGGTGATTCGGGAAGTTTCGGAAGCATCAAGGCCAGTGGAATAGCCGGGATCAACCCCGACAAGAGAGTATAGCGCCAGGATGAATGTGCGCCGTGAATGGCTGGAAGTGACGCCGCAAATTTTACGGCCGCGTAGTTGGCGGAGGTCACCAGCAAACCACCCACCGAGGCAAATGCCTGAGTCCAACCGAGCACTTTTTCCCGCAATTTTGGCTCAGGAAATAATTCCGCCAACCAGGCCACCGCCGCCACGAATTCAACACAAACGCCAATAAAAGTGGTGCAACGAAAAAACAGGAGCATTGAAGCACTTGTGCTAAATGCCGCTGCCACTGGGGAAAGTGAATAGATCAAAATACTCCAGACCAGCACTCGCTTCCGGCCAAATCGATCGGTCAAATACCCTCCGAGCAAACCAAAAACTCCTCCCGTCACTGCGCTCGCCCAGAAAATGTATCCCACCCAGTCGCGCACTGCCGGGTCGCCCAGCGGCTTTCCAAGCAGCTCAGCCAGAGCTGGTCCCGCGATGAGCGGCAGCATCAAAAGCTCATACGTATCGAAAGCGAATCCGATTATGGCCACGATGATGACCAACCATTCCGTCCCCGTAAATCTCCTCGAACCTGATTGCGTGGTAGTCATAAATCGATTTTGCTGATTGTCTGCGCAGATTCAACTGCGAACTGTCGGACGCTGAAAGATCAAAGAATCTTCACGGTTCGACATAAACGGGTAACCCGACCCAAACCATCTGCGCCAAATATTCCGCATTCCAGTTCGCAAGCCTGAAACATCCGTGCGACTCGGTCCGGCCGACCTGCTCAGGTTTTGGCGTTCCGTGAATTCCGTAGCCCGGCTTGTCCAGTCCGATCCAGGCCACTCCCACCGGATTATTTGGACCGGGCGGAATCACCAACTTGTGATCAATTTCCCGCGCCTCCTCCGATTCAGGAAAAATTGCCGGATCAAAAACATAATTCGGGTTGAGGGCTATTTTGGCTACCGTCAATCGTCCAATCGGACGCTTCTCCACTTTCTTTGCGATGCTGCAGGGAAAATGGGCGAGCAAATTACTCGAGCTGCCAAAGACTTCGAGCACCTTATCGTGCAATAGAATTCGTATGAAGGATGCTTTTTGAGCAATCGGCGGTCGAATGATCCAGGGGATTCTTACGAGTGTTCCCGGGGGAACCTTGTCCCATTCCAATTGTGGATTGAGCAATCGAATGAGCGACATGCTCGCCTGGGATTTTTCCGCAACCAGTTCGACCAGATTTTCGTAGCCCAGGCTGCTCTTTTCGGATTTGCCCATCCACGTCTCGGGCGTGTGCTCGAGATTCTCCAGGTCATTCGTGGTGGTGATATAGTAACTGTAAGGCGGTTCGGCCAAAATCAAACGCTCTTTGGTCGGAGGGTCCAGATCTCCGGTCACTGATAGCCCCACTTTTGACTGAAATGCTCGTATCGCGGCGTGCGTTTGTGATCCCCCAGATCCATCGATCGGGCCGGGAGAAATCCCTTGCCTGGCCAAAGCCACCTGTGCCTCGAAGAAATTCCGGACCATTCCCGGTTTGTTTTCCAGTTTGGTTTCGACATCTGGCACCGGTTTGGCAGGCCGATTCGTCGGAACGCTCACCATTCGCGGGATGACCGGAGCCGTATTTGTGATCCCCTTGGGCGGATTGCGGGCAACCGAGCGTGGAGCGGACATATCGCCGGGAGTCGGCTTAAGCGCGGTCCAGATAATCCAACCCAGCAGGCCAACCACGGCAAGCAACATGAGCCAGGCAAAAAAACCTTTGCTTTTCTTTCGGCGAGCCTTTGGGGCTTTTTTCAGACCGTAACGCGACACCGCACTATTAAGTCAGAAAACCACCCACCGCTGCAATTCGGCATTACCGATCAGCAAAACATTACTAGGCAGTTCTCGTTTTGGCTGAACCGGAAGCGCCGTGGGCGCGGCATATTGTAGAAACGATCCAAAAACTACATCCCAGCCCCATCGGGGCGGCACAATCAGGATCCGCTCCGACAAAATGAGAATTGCTGAAACATTACTTCTTTCCGCTTGCGGCCTGCTTGTCCAAGCGAATAAGGTCTTGGCTAGCGGTTTGGCGCTGGCATTTCTTTCACTCGAAGTGCGCTATTGAAACTCTAGCAATTGCGAGTAGTTTTCCACCCAAGGCAGGGTGACAAAGGTCGGAGAGATGGCTGAGTGGTTTAAGGCGCACGCCTGGAAAGCGTGAGTACCTAAACAGTACCGTGGGTTCGAATCCCTCTCTCTCCGCCACTTCTTCTATCCACAGATTGCGTAAGCGCTGTGCCTTCAATGTGCCCAGTGGCCGATAGTTGTTGCGCATTTCTCTGCGCAATTCCTTTCTTTTCCACATGGCCAGCCTCTATCAATTTCATAAATCCAGAGACGATACCCCAAAGGGGTTACAGAAAATAGCCCAGGGTTGGCGCACCGAGCGCCTACCCTGGGTAACCAATGTAAAACAAAAACTCATTTGTGCGCCACGCGCGCCCGCTCTGAGCGGGCATCACAGCATTCCCACTCCCGCAAAGCACCACTCCACGCGGGGTTGCGGAGATTTTTGCGCGCTGCCAGGCGCGACGAGCGGAGTTGTTTCCTTTTCAAACAGAATCCAGAACCGTTCCTTCCGTGCCGAATTATTATGACAATCCTGGTAGACGGCACCACTCAAGAACGGAATTTTTTTCGAAGTCACCGTTGCGGTGATGCCAGGCACCCCAGGCATCGACATATCCGCCCTGCTGATATGAAGATGTTCGGTAACGCACAAATCGACCCGCAAGAGGCATTGCACCACCGGTCTTAACCCAAGAGCCTGAATTCTTTACTTAGAGCATCACACAACCTAACCCCGCTTTTAGTGCTCGCCTATAGGCGAGAACACGCCAGGTAACATCCACCGTCAGGCCCCCGCTCTCATCAGCATTTGTCCCTCGATTCGGTCGTGTTGTTCCTCGAATCTCTGGCATTGTAGATCAAATCCAAGGATACGCCGGTCTTCTCGAGAAGCTCGCAGGGTGCGCGTATCCATTGTGTGACGAAAATCGTTCATCCCCACGCGGGGTTGGTAATTCGTGGTTTCTGCATCCGGAGGTTCTGTGAACCTCCGGCTATTCATGTTGAACCCGGGTTCGGGAAATTCGCGGGCCTATTGCGGGTTAATCCAGATATTTCTCTTCGTATTTGACGTCAAATTTTTGGAGGAGCTGAATGTATTCCTCACGGAAACTGACCGACTTGTGATGTTCGACCTGGTTTTTGATGTATTCGATGATTCCGTCGCGATCAGGCCAGGATATCGTAAATGCGCCATAGCCTTCCTGCCATTTCTCGAAAGCCGGAAATATTTTTTCGGATTTGACCCACGTGGAAGTAGCAAGTTTTAGATCATGGATCAGATCCGAAAGCGCCACGGTCGGATGCAAGGAGGTGAGGATGTGCACATGATCCTCGACGCCGTTGATTCGATAAAGATGGCACTCTTTGTTTTTCAGAAATCCCCAGACGTATCGGAACAGATCGTCACGGGAACCCGCATCCAGGACCGGTCGTCGATTCTTAGTCGAAAAAACGAGATGATAAAGAATTTGGCTGTAGGTAGCCATCGCCAACGATAATAATCCTTATAGCGTCCAATCAATAATTTTTTTCGCATCCTGCATAGAACCCGCAGGGTTCAACACGAATAGCCGTAGGTTCGCCAGAACCTACGGAAAGCGTCAACCCAGGCCACCGACCCCGTACGGGGTCGAACATCCCTCGAAGGATAGCGCTTTTGCGCGTGACGCCCGTATCAATT
Source organism: Verrucomicrobiales bacterium (assembly GCA_028293365.1). Classification (GTDB taxonomy): domain Bacteria; phylum Verrucomicrobiota; class Verrucomicrobiia; order Limisphaerales; family SXQI01; genus JAQGOX01. The sequence goes on from JAQGOX010000878.1 coordinate 10,949, forward strand.
GCGTGACGAAATTTCTTCAACCCGGCCCGGATTGGTGATTTTTTCCGCGAAAATCCGGAAGTTCGGGAATTGCTGGCCATCATCAACGAACTAATCCTCTTCCGGTCCAATCAATAATTTTTTCGCATCCCGGATGGAACCCGCAGGGTTCAACCTGAATAGCCGTAGGTTCGCCAGAACCTACGGAAAACATCAACCCAGACCA
>JAQGOX010000885.1 GCA_028293365.1 Verrucomicrobiales bacterium
ATAATGACAAAGGATTTGGCAACTCCGGCATCCAATATCGAAGCAGAGATTTTGGCAATTTCGTTGCTGGCGGGTACCAGGCGGATTTTGAGGCGGGTAAAACCTATTCGGGCATTCTCTATGAGGAACGGATGGACGGTATTCTCGCCCAACGTGGGCAGAAAACAGTCGTTAAAACCGTTGATGGCAAAACAAAAATTGAAGTCACGGGTTCGCTCGGCGATTCGAAGGAAATCCAATCTCATATCAAGGAGAATGATTGGAACGATTATGTAGTGATCGCGAAAGGAAATCATCTACAGCATTTTATTAACGGCGTGCAAACCATCGACGTAATCGATGAGCGTGAAGGCAAAGGGGCCAAGGAAGGGGTACTGGCGCTGCAATTGCATGCTGGAGAACCAATGACGGTTCAATTCAAGAACATCCGGATCCAGGATCTTTCCGGGAAGAAATCGGCTGGGACGGATTTGAAGTTTTTCCAGGGTAATTGGCTCGTGGCAGAATACATCAATAAAGGTGAAGCGGCGGATGCGGACGAGCGCAAGAAGGCGCATGTGAAAATCGAGGGTGAAAAATACGTTTTGCAAAATTCAGGCGACGGCGACGAAGGCACCTTTAAATTGAATCCGGACGCAAATCCAAAGACCATTGATGCCGTCAATAAAGATGGAACTGAAGTTCATGGCATTTACGAACTCGGTGACGATACCATCCGGGTTTGCTACGCCACCGAAGGAGACAGGCGTCCCACGGAGTTCAGTTCCCCTGCCAATTCAGATCGTATACTGGCGGTTTATCGGCGGAGCCACTGAGAAAGGGCCCCGACGCGGCGGCAGCAATTCTCATTTTGCGGAGTGCGGGTATGTGCGCCGAGCATCTACCCGCAGCAGTTGAAGAAAGCCGAAGCACTTGGATGAACTGTCACACGTCTCTCGTTGGGTTGCTGCTGCGGTTTGTCTCGGCGACAAAACCGCGATCCGTAAAGTGATAACTCCTGGACGCGGCGGCAAGCCGATGGACAGAAAATGTCTGGGTAAATAAGCAACGGTGGTCCGCTGCTTATTTTGCTTATCGTTCGATCGAACGTTTTCCATCGCCAAAACTCATAGTCGCTGCTTCCATTTGAAAAATCCAAAGACATGAAAACTCAACTATTTTTTGCCACGGTATTGTCCGGTCTGACACTTTTTAGCAGTGGCTGTGCCTGGTGCAAACGAAACCAAACCGATTCAACGAGCGAACCCAAGGTCGGACGGGCCTATCGATTGTTCGATGGCAAAACTTTTGCCGGTTGGGAAGGCGATACAAACAAATTCTGGAGGATTGAAAATGGAGCGTTCGTGGGAGGAACACTGAAAGAAAAAATCCCACATAATGATTTCCTCTGCACAACCAAAGAATTCGGGAATTTTGATTTGAAATTAAAATTCAAACTGGTTGGCACCGGCGATTTCAATAACGGTGGCGTGCAATTTCGCAGCCAACGCGTTCCGAATGACCCGGAAGTCAGTGGTTACCAGGCAGACATGGGTGACGGCTGGTGGGGATGCCTCTATGACGAATCACGCCGAAACAAAGTGCTCGTGAAACCACAACCCGGTGTCATCGAGAAAGCGCTCAAACGCAATGATTGGAACGATTACGAAGTTCGCTGCGAAGGTGATCACATTCAGGTTATTCTAAACGGCGTGACCACAGTTGATTATCATGAGGCGGATCCGAAAATACCGCAAAATGGGATCATTGGTTTTCAGATCCATGCGGGCGGTCCTGCCGAGGCGTCTTACAAAGATATCGTAATCACGCCGCTTTGAAGGGCCGGAAATCACCAACGGGAATAGAAACAAGACTACGATTTACACCTCGGATTCCAACGTAGCAGCCGACGGGAGGCTCTGATCAATTCCGCCAAGACCCAAAAATAATAATGCGCGTTCATTTCAAGCCAAATTGGAGCCTCCTCACGTCGGCTGCTACAGTTCTTGAATCCGCCATAGATACCGGTTGCGCACCCAGCCTCGGAATTCGAGCCTCTGCCAGGCGTACTGTTGGAAATTCGAAGGGTTTTTGTAACTGCGCGGTTCTGAGGAAGTCGTATATCTGTTCCAGGAAGTAAAAACGAAAGTTGAATTATGGGATTGATGAACTTTATCAAAGGTCAGTTGCTCGAGGTGATCGAGTGGACGGACGATTCACGCGACACACTCTCCTTTCGGTTCCCGGATGACGATAAGGAAATCAAGCGTGGCGCGCAATTGATCGTCCGGGAGTCGCAGGTGGTTCAGTTTGTCTATCTGGGGCAATTCGGTGACACTTTTACGCCCGGCAAATACTCCCTTACGACGGATAACATCCCGATCCTCACCACGCTGAAGTCGTGGAAATATGGGTTCGAATCACCCTTCAAGGCGGACATTTACTACGTCGTTACTCGAATTTTTACGGGTAACAAATGGGGAACATCCAATCCGGTGATGCTGCGCGACAATGATCTGGGTATCGTGCGTGCACGGGCTTTCGGCACTTATGACTTCCGCATCGTTGACCCACGCTTGTTCCTCAAAGAAGTGGCGGGCACTGACAATCATTTCCGCCTGGACGAGTTTGCGGATACCATGCGGTCGCGCATTGTCAGCATCTTCAGTGAGGCGCTGGCTCAAGCGCGGGTTCCGGTGTTTGATATCGCGACCCGATACTCGGAACTGGGCGGCTCACTCCTACCACTCATCAATCCGGTTACAACCGCCAAATACGGGCTGGAGATTACTTCCTTCATTGTCGAAAACGTTTCGGTTCCGCCCGAAGTCGAACAGGCAATCGACAAGCGGTCCAGTATGTCAGCGGTGGGAAACCTGAACGATTACGTCAAGTTCCAAATGGCGCAAGGGATGGGAGCAGGCACAAGTCCGGCTGGTGGAATGGCTGCGGAGATGGCCATCGGAATGTCGCTGGCACAACAAATGATGCAGCAGACCGGGGGTATTCTCGGAAATCAAAACCAAGCGGCCGCTTCAAACCAAACACCGCCCTCACCCGCTCCGCCAGTAATTGGGGCAGCGGCGGTAGGGGCAACCGTGGGGTTCGATCTGCTTGGCACCGCTGACGCCGCGAAACTTCTCGGTGTGAGCGAAGGCGATGTGCTTTCCAGTATCGAATCGGGTCAACTGAAAGCCAAAAAAATCGGCGCTACTTATCGCATCACACGAAGCGCGCTCGAGGATTTCCTGAAATAACATCCCTATGGCCGAAGTCGTCGCTCGTGATAAATATCACTGCCCCGCGTGCGGGGCAGACGCACACTGGAACCCAGCGAAACAGGCGCTGGTTTGCCCTTATTGCTGCACGGTGTCACCGGCGAAGCTTAACGCAAGCGGAGAGATTCAGGAGAACGACCTGTTAACGGCTCTGCGCAATAGGCCGAACGAGGAACGTGGTTGGAAAACCGAGCGCATCTCGGTCAAATGCCAAAGTTGCCAGGCCATTTCAGTGCTGG
>JAQGOX010000886.1 GCA_028293365.1 Verrucomicrobiales bacterium
GATCCTGATCCGCCGCCGGAATTCCGCATCCTGAATCAATGATCTGAAACAACGCGTGCCCGCTGCGAAGATGTATTTGCAAAGTCACTGCAACGCCATCAGGGGAGTACTTTACCGCGTTTGAGAGGAGATTGTTCAAAATGTGCCGCAGCAAACTTTCATCCGCCATCGCCCGGCGGTTGGGAAGGTTTCCGATCTGCAGGTTTATCGGACAGCGATCTTCGGTCGCGACCTGAATTTCCTCAATTAGTCGTTTGCAGAATTCCGGCAAATCCAGCGGAGCCGTGTCGAGCTGGAGCTTCCCTGCCTCCACTTTTCCCAACAGCAGGACCTCTTCCATCAGATCCGACATTCGCCGAACGGCGTTGTGAATAGCCTGAAAATGCTCCGCCCGTTCTTCGACCGGCAGCCGATCTGAATAGCGATCCAGGATTTCGCCGGAAGACATGATGATCTCGAGCGGCGTTCTGAATTCATGCGAAACGGTCGTAACGAAATTGCTTTTTAGCTGACTTAACTCCCGCTCGGTGTCGAGGGATTTAAGCAATTCGATCTCCGCCCTTTTGCTCTCAGTAATGTCGATGGCTACCGTTAAGAGACAAAGTTCATCTTGAAGCGTAATGACTTCTGCGGAATGAAGAAAAATTCGAGGCTGATCTTTAATGATCCATCGTCGTTCGTTGTTCCTTAGGGCGCCTTCGCGAAGAATTTCCTCGAGAAAGTTATCTCTCTCGGCCGCAGTGGACCAAAGTCCCATATCGATCGTGCTTTTCCCGATCACATCTTCTGCCGGACGCCCCAACGCGCGCAGAAACGCTTCATTAACATCGATAAAGCGCCCGTCTTTCATTCTCGTTAACGACATCAATGAGGGACTCGAGTGAAAAGCTTTGCTGAATCGTTCCTCCGAACTACGCAACCTCGCCGCGCTTTCCCGCAAGGCTTCCTCGTTGTGTTTTCGCTCAATCGCAAAGGCAGTTTGATCTGCCACAAACGACAAAAGCCGGCGTTCCGCTTCACCGAACGCATTTTCATTGAAATGATCCTGCACCGCCATTACCCCGAACATTCGTCCATTTACACTCAAGGGCACTCCCAGCCAAACCTTTGTCGGATGCCCACACTGCACATATTCTCCCGCGGACCTTAGCGCTTCAATTTTATTGCGATCCGCCAGTGTGGCCTGTCCGGTGCGGAGCACGTATTCGGTCATTCCTTTGAAATCACGGCGTGGAACCGGCGTGGCGTCTGTCTTATCAACGTGATAGGGAAACGTAACCAATCCAGCACCGTCGACCACGGCGATGTAAAAATTCTGGGCGGCCATCAATTCCCCAATGATCGCATGGATTCGCGAGTATAGACTCGGGAGATCCTTGGTGGTGTGAATGGCTTCGGTGATTTGATACAGTGCTTTCTGAACTTTCTCCGCATGGCTCCGTTCTGCAATTTCCTGCCTTAATTTCTGGTTGGTTTCGATCAACTCCTCGGTTCTTTGAGCGATACGCCGCTCCAGGCTTTGATTGAGGATCTGCAATTCCACCTCAGCCCGAACGCGCACCAGTTTGTTCGCGCAAAGATTGGCAATCGACGCCAGAATTTCGAGATGATGCTGGGTAAAGAATCCGCGCTCGGGATGCTCCGAATCAATAACGCCAAGAACCTGACCATTGGAGATGATCGGAACAGCGATTTCAGAAAGGCGCTCTACATCGTCCACGATATAGCGATCGTCTCGGCGAGTGTCCGGCACAACCTCATATCGACCGGTTGCAGCAACGCTTCCCACGATCCCTTTGCCCATCGGAATGACGATTGGATTCAAGAGCTCATGGCCAATCGGACTTTTTGGCCCAAACGCTGCTTTTTGAAGAAGCAGCGTTCGCTCGGGATTGATCAAATAAATGACGCAATCGACAAATCCGAGTCGTGAGACGCAGTTTTTAGCCAGGTCCCATAGTATTTCCTCCTCAGTGTTCTGCTGCAAAAGTGAGGTCGCAAAATAACTGATAATCCGATTGGTCGTCTCCGACCGGACCGCCTTTTGCTCCGTCCTTTTTTGTGCGGTTATGTCCCTCCATGCGGTAACCGCTCGGGCACCATTGTCCATGGGGGAGACGCGAATCTCACATGTCCGAACCGTCCCGTCCGCTAAAACCTGGAGCCATTCAAGGATTCCCATTCTGCCCCGGCCCGCAAGTTCATTGAATTCTTTTTCAAGCTCTTTTGTGGAAGCTTGATTCTCGATGTTTTTATCGCCCAACTCACTGATGGAATTCCCAAGGATGCTCTTTCCTGGCTTGTTTAGGAAGTGGGCGGCAGCTTCGTTGATTTCCTCGATTCTCCCGGTCTTCGCCTCAAAGACGATTAACGGAGTCGGAACCTGCTCGACCAATGTTCGAAAGCGGCCTTCGCTAACAACTAATTCACGGGTGCGTTTTTTAATTTGCCGACGCAAAGTCAGGATCCAGAGAAGCGCAAATATTGCCGCTCCCAGAGACACCTCAATCGCTTCGACTCTGCCGAGCGCCAAAACCCACATATATCCGCTCGTCATAACATGGCGGGCACTCGCTCGTCGCCATAATTTGACGTCCAGAAAAAGCAGTAGCCGCCTGAACGCTGAGCGTTCAGGGGCATTCCGTTGGGACGATGGATTTCCGAAATTGAACGCATTTAGCGGCGTCCAGCTTTCAGGCGGCAGGGCCAAATCTTCAATAGGTCTTAAGGCCTATCTCGACATCATCAATGAACAATATAAGTTTGGAGCGTAACTTTTCACCTTACCTGGCGTTAAAGACTTTATGTCTGAA
>JAQGOX010000912.1 GCA_028293365.1 Verrucomicrobiales bacterium
TCAATGACAATCCTGCTCGCGGGGACAGTTGCTTCCGTGCAAAGAATCGCCGCCGACTTGCGACCGGGGGTACTTGACGACCTGGGCCTATTGGCGGCGCTTGAATGGTACGCCGAAGAATTTGAAAAACGCTCGAGAATTCGATGCATCTGGACGGAAAGGAGAGAGGTTCCCTCGCTTTCCATTCAAACCGCTACGACGCTTTTTCGGATTTTCCAGGAAGCGTTGACCAATATCGGCCGGCACGCCAAGGCAACTGAAGCGAGGTTCTCACTTCGTTGTGAGAGCCATGAAGTCATCCTGGAAGTGAGTGATAATGGAAAAGGATTTCCGGCAGAAGATTTTGAAAAAAAGCAATCGCTGGGGCTTCTGGGGATGCGCGAAAGGGCGCATCTAGTCGGAGGAAGAGTGGAGATTCAATCAATGCCGGGTGCCGGGGCGACCGTCCGGATTCGCGTGAGGAACTGTGCCAATGGTGAAAAACCTGCAAATTCTAATAGCTGACGACCATCCGATTTTTCGGCGCGGTCTCAAGGACTTTATAATTGATGAGTTTCCGAACGTTGCGTTTACGGAAGTGGCTTCGGCGGAGCAGGTGCTCCAGGTGCTGCAAAAAAAGAAGTAGGATGTGCTGCTGCTGGATATTAATATGCCGGGAAGGAGCGGGTTAGAGATTCTCGCGGATGTAAAGAAAGCCTGTCCACGCCTGCCGGTTTTGATGCTCAGCGCCGCAACCGAGCAGCAATATGGACTCCGGGTGCTAAAGGCTGGAGCGTCCGGATACATCACCAAGCTACGGGCCCCCGAAGAGATTGTGGCAGCAGTGAAACAGGTTATTACCGGCGGTTTATATGTGAGCCCCGCCATGGGGCTGAAGCTGGCTTCCCATGTTTCGGGAAATCCAACTCGGGATCTGCACGATAAACTTTCGGACCGGGAGATGGAAATATTACTGCGAATTGGAGCCGGCGCAGGGACGAAAGAGATTGCCGCGGATCTTTCGTTGAGTCCAACCACGGTTAGCACCTATCGGGCCCGAATGCGGGACAAGCTTGGTGTAAAGACCACGGCAGAGCTGATTCGATACACAATCGATAATAACCTGTCGGAGCCATAGCCGCATTTTTGAGAGCTTCGCGCGTGCGACTTCTTCCACTACGGGGGAATCAAAAAAGGCAACATTACACTCTCCGGATAGCGATTCGATTCAGCAAATTGCTCGTTCTACTATCAACGCACCGAGCTCTGTCGAATTAATTCGACAGAAGCTGACACGTTAATACGACATAATTATCAAACTAAGAACGACTAGGCGCGGTTGCCTGTGCCGCGCATAGTAGGCGGGTGAAAGTTTTGCTGATCGACGATTCGAACCTGATTTTGGAGCGGTTGAGCAGCGCCCTGGCCGAAACAGGCGATTCTCTCCGGGTTCAGGTTTGTGCCGAAGTGAACCAGGCGTTACGGATCGCGGAAGCGGAGCGCCCTGATATGATTGTCTTCGAAATCCATTCGGTCGCTGGCTTCAGTTTTGGGGATGTTCAGGCGATCAAGGAGAAGCTTCCTCACACCATCATGGTGATGTTTACCCATTTCGTCCTGTCCCGTTACCGGGAGAAAGCTCAACAAGCCGGAGTGGATCATTTTTTCCTGAAATCGGGTGATTTCGAAAGAATGGTTGAAACCGTTAAGAGAATCGTTCGACCTCGCCCAGTCAAGACGGTCGACCCACAACCGATTCGAGAAATTTATGACCAGCCAATTATTTGTCCACAGCATCGGAACGTCGTCTGAAGAGACGACGGAGTTCATCGGAAATATCCTCGAATCGTCAACGGAATATTCGAGCTTCAGGATTTTGCCGCTCGTGACACGGGAGAGCGGGCTGTGAATTCGGAACTAATCAACGATTCAAACGGCCATGGGATGACGGAAGTGGAGCGACTCGAAGAAGCGCTGCGGCTGAGCCAGATTTCACTCAACTCCGCATTGAAGGAGGCGGACCAACTGCGCGCGGCGCTCGATGCGCATGCGATTGTGGCGATCACCGACGCGCGCGGACGCATTACGTTTGTTAACGACCGGTTCTGCAGCATTTCGAAGTATAAGCGCGAAGAACTTATCGGGGAGGACCATCGCATCATCAACTCCGGCCATCATTCCAAAGAGTTCATTCGCGGGCTATGGGAGACCATTCGGAATGGAAAGGTGTGGCATGGCGAAATCAAGAATCGAGCCAAAGACGGAACCTTCTATTGGGTGGATACGACGATTGTACCGTTTTTTGACGGCGACGGGAATCCCGACCGGTATGTGGCGATCCGCGCCGATATCACGGAACGAAAATTGGCCGAAGAATGCCTTAAAGCGTCGTTGAAAGAAGTCAACGCACTTAAGGATGCGTTGGACGAACATGCTATAGTCGCGATTACGGATCCACGCGGAAAGATCACTTACGTGAACGACAAATTCTGCAGCATCTCAAAATACTCCCGCCAGGAGCTATTGGGGCAGGATCATCGAATTATCAATTCCGGGCATCATCCCAGATCGTTTATAGAGAGGCTCTGGACGACGCTCTCGGAGGGGACCGTCTGGCACGGAGAAATCAAAAACCGGGCGAAAGATGGAACCTTTTACGGGGTGGACACGACGATTGTACCGTTCCTGAATGAAAGTGGAAAACCATACCAGTACGTGGCGATCCGCGCGGACATTACAGAGCGGAAGCGGGTGGAGGAATCGCTTTGTTCGGTGAATGAAAACCTTGAAGTAAAAGTACTGGAACGGACCGCGGAATTACAGGTAGCCAAGGAAAAAGCAGAAGAAGCGGTCAAGGTAAAAAGTGAATTTCTTGCGAATATGTCGCATGAATTGCGCACGCCACTTAACGGCATCATCGGATTCTCGGAATTCCTCGCGGACGGAAAACCGGGACCACTCAATCCGAAGCAGGCGGAATATCTGGGCGATATTTTAAATAGCGGAAGGCATCTGCTGCAATTGATCAACGATCTGCTCGACCTGTCGAAAATTGAAGCAGGCAAAATGGAGTTAACGCCAGAAGATTTTTGCCTGGATGAAGTCGTTCATGAAGTATGCGGGGTAATCCGACCCCTGGCGGAACGCAAAAAAATCGAAATCCAAATCTCGATTGATGCAACGTTAGGACAAGTCTCCCTGGATCCGCAAAAATTCAAGCAAGTGATTTATAATCTGCTTTCAAATGCCGTAAAATTTACAAACGAGGGAGGAAGAGTTGATTTGCAGGCTGCCGTCACGAGGCCGGGTTACTTTAAGATTTCGGTCCGGGATACGGGAATTGGGATAAAAGCGGAGGATATTCCACGCTTATTCACCGAGTTTGAGCAACTGGAATCGGGGGCAGCGCGCCGATTTGAGGGGACTGGGCTGGGTCTTGCATTGACCCGGAAGATTACCGAATGGCAGGGCGGATCAGTGGCAGTTGAAAGTATCCCAGGGGAGGGAAGTAATTTCGAAGTCGAACTTCCGATCCAGGCGCAAAAAGCAACTCAATCGGATAAATTATAATAATGAACCCAGAAATAGAAATTCTCGTCGTGGACGATAATCCGACCAATCTAAAAATGGTTTCGGATGTGCTTCAATATGACGGGTACAAGGTGCTGACGGCCATCGATGCGGAGGCAGCGCAGGAACTGATTCGCGTGACCGTTCCGGCGTTGATCCTGATGGACATTGCCCTGCCCGGCATGGACGGATTGACGCTTACCCGGAAACTCAAAGCCGATGAACGCACCTGCGGCATTCGCATTGTCGCGCTCACCGCCTTCGCTATGAAAGGCGATGATGAGAAGGCGAAGGCCGCCGGCTG
>JAQGOX010000921.1 GCA_028293365.1 Verrucomicrobiales bacterium
TTCTCGGTAAGCAGATTGGATCCAGCCAACCCGCGTTTCGATGGTGACGTTTGGAGGTCGCGTTGTCCGGGTGAATCGGCAGTTTGAAGTGTCAGGACGTCATTTTCTGTGGCTTCTTGTTAAGAGATTTTTTCATGATTAGAACGATTGCTTTTTTCTTTTTGGTGGCAGTTGGTGCGATTCGCATTTCAACAGAAGCTGCCGCACTGCCTGAAGGCCCGGATTTTACCACTGAGGTTCGTCCGCTTTTGTCTCGAAACTGCTTCAAATGTCACGGCCCGGACGATTCCGCTCGGAAATCCAAACTGCGCCTCGACCTTCCCGATGCACCATTGAAGCCCGCAAAATCCGGTGCGATTGCGATCGTTCCGGGAAAACCGGCCGAGAGTGAATTGGTTAAACGTATTTTTTCCACCGATGAGGATGAAGTCATGCCTCCACCCAGCACAAAAGCCCAGCTCACTCAGGCGGAAAAGGAAACCCTGAAGAACTGGATTGCCGCTGGCGCAAAATACAAGCAGCACTGGGCGTTTGTGCCACCGCGCCAGAGTCCCCTTCCGATTCTGAAAAATACTTCCTGGCCGCGTAATGCCATCGATCATTTTGTGCTGGCGCGATTGGAAAAGGAAGGGCTCGCGCCCTCGACGCCCACTGATCGTTATACCCTCGTTCGACGAATTTACCTCGATCTGATCGGGCTGCCTCCTACCCCGGAGCAAGCGGATGCCTTCGTGAACGATCATTCCACAAATGCATACGAGGCTCTCGTTGACAGTTTGCTCGCCTCTTCGCATTACGGCGAACGCTGGGCGCGACGTTGGATGGATCTGGCCAGATATGCTGATACCAACGGCTACGAAAAGGATCGTGCCCGTACGATCTGGCCCTGGCGCGATTGGGTCATCAAAGCACTCAATTCCGATATGCCGTTCGACGAGTTCACTATCGAACAGCTCGCGGGCGACCTCCTGCCAAATGCGACGCTCGATCAAAAGATCGCCACCGGTTTTCACCGCAACACAATGCTGAACGAGGAGGGAGGCATCGATCCGCTCGAATTTCGCTTTTACGCGATGACCGATCGCGTTGGCACCACTGGAGCCACCTGGCTTGGACTTACCCTTGCCTGTGCCCAATGCCACACGCACAAATATGATCCAATTCGCCACCGCGAGTATTATCAGATGATGGCATTCCTGAATAATGCAGATGACGCCGATCTTGATATTCCGAGTTCCGAATCCGCCCATGAACTGGAATCGAACCTCGCCAAAGCAAAAAGGCATATCGCCGATTTACCTCATAAGTATCCGATTGAAACCAATTTGTGGCAAACACCGCACCCGTTGAGCGCGGATGCAACCAGTGGCGAAAAGGGCAAAATTCTTGATGATAACTCAGTCTTTTTCGCGAACGCGTCTCCTGAGAAGGATACTTACGAACTCGTGTTGGAAACGGACCTAAGGGGGATCAATTTGTTGCGCCTGGAAACGCTCACCGACCCTGCTTCACCAGGCAAAGGGCCAGGCCGGACGAAACACGGCAACTTCGTCCTGAGCGAGATTACAATCAGTGCGAGCCCGAAAGGGTCTGAAGAATCGAGACAGCCAATAAAGCTGGTTGCCGCCAGCGCGGACGTGGAACAAAAGGATTTTCCCCTGCGGAATGCAATCGATGGAAAAGCTGATACCGGATGGGCCGTCGACGCCGCGGGCAAGACGCTCAACGCCAACCACACTGCTGAGTTTAGGTTTGAGGTGCCGGTTGGTTTTACGAACGGAACCCGCTTTGTCGTAAAATTGGATCAGCAATTCGGCCATCAACACACCATCGGCCGGCTGCGCGTCAGCTTTGGCGCACCGATTATGGATGATCGTCCCCTCGAAGTAAGACGGAAAGAGGTGATTGAAAAAGATTTTGCGCGCTGGCTGGCACGGGAACGCGAACAGACTGTGCAATGGACGCCTTTGCGCCCGCTCGAAGCCGGGTCAAACTCGCCATTGCTCACTGTTGAACCTGACGACTCGGTATTGGCAAGCGGCGATATTACAAAAAGTGATACATACGCGCTCAAATTCCGTCCGGAAACCAGCGCTGTAACCGCGATTCGGTTGGAAGCGCTTGCGGATGAGCGATTGCCAAATCATGGACCCGGCATGGCCTACTACGAAGGTCCCAAAGGCGACTTCTTTATGGGTGAGTTTCTGCTTTCAGCAGATGGAAAGCCGGTGAAATTTGCCCGCGCGAGCGAGAGTTACGCGAAAAATAATTTCGGGAATAACGCCAGCGCCTCCCTTGCCATTGATGGAGATCCCCAAACCGGCTGGTCCACCGCAGGACGCGAAGGTGAGAACCACGAAGCTGTCTTTATCTTAAGTGAGCCGATCGTTTCCGCGAAAGAGCTGGAACTGAAAATGATGTTCGGCCGCCACTACGCCTGTTCGCTCGGACGTTTTCGAATTTCTGTCACAACTCATCCGGGTGGTGGGGAAGCGCAGGAACTGCCTGAGGAAATCCGAAGATTGCTCGCAGTGTCCGATTCGCAACTTACAGAGGTTGAGCGCCAATCACTGCGTGAACAGTTTTTACTGACCACGCCGAAGCTCGCAAACGAACACGCTGAAATCAAACGCCTCGGCAAGCCACCGGCTCATCCTACCACTTTGGTCATGCGCGAGCGTCCCGAAGGTCATCCGCGTCCAACATTTATCCATAAGCGTGGTGAATATCTGCAGCCAACGGAACGGGTCGAGCCAGGAGTCATTTCCGCTGTCGCCCCATTTCCTGACAATCTGCCGCGCAACCGCCTCGGTTTTGCGCGCTGGCTTGTGGAAACAAATAATCCGCTCACCGCGCGCGTGACCGTCAATCGCCAATGGCAGGCTTTTTTCGGCCGAGGCCTGGTGCGTACCACGGAAGACTTCGGGTTTCAGGGGGAAGCTCCCACGCATCCGGAGTTGCTCGATTGGCTCGCTGTGGAATTCATGAAGGAAGGCTGGTCGCTGAAAAAACTGCACAAGATGATTGTGATGAGTGCGACTTACCAACAGTCCTCACGCACCACGGAAGAATTGCTCGCAAAAGATTCGGAAAATAGGCTTCTCGCCCGTGGGCCGAGAGGGCGGCTGGATGCCGAAGCAATTCGCGACGCCGCACTTCTGGCGAGCGGATTGCTTTCCACCAAAATGAGTGGTCCGAGTGTTTACCCACCGCAGCCCCAGGGGGTGACGGAAGTCGCGTATGGCAATCCCTCATGGCCCACGAGCACCGGCGAAGATCGTTATCGTCGCAGTGTTTATACGTACAGCAAACGCACCGCTCCTTTTGCAATGTTTAATACGTTCGACGCGCCGACGGGAGAATCATGCGTGGCGCGTCGCGACATTTCGGATACGCCGCTTCAGGCACTGACGCTTCTGAACGACGTGCTGTTCGTCGAAGTGTCACAGGAGATGGGCCGCATGCTTGCTTCTCGCGAGGGCACAGTTGAGTCACGCATCATTTATGCGTTCAGACGCTGTCTGACTCGTCCACCGACTGATGAAGAGGTGGCGATGCTAGTGCGGTTTTTCGCTGCGCAAAAGAGCCGATTCTCCGCTGGCGGCCTGGATGCAAAGACAGTGGCGGGAGAGGGTGAGGGAGCCCTGGAAGATCGTGCTGCCTGGACTGCGCTCGCGCGTGGCCTTCTAAACCTGGATGAAATGATTACGAAAGGTTAGCCAATGAATTTTTTGCAACAACGTTGTCTCGACGTTACCCGTCGACATTTCCTGCGCGGTTGCGGGGTCGGCCTCGGCAAAATTGCGCTGGCTGGATTGCTTACGGATACTCTCAGTGGACGAGGTTCCACCGGCAGCCCAACCGAAGGAGATCCACTTGCGCCACGGCAATCGCATTTCCCGGGAAAAGCAAAACGAGTCATCCATCTCTTCATGTCAGGAGCACCCAGCCAGCTTGAGATGTTCGACAATAAACCGGAATTGACGAAGCTCGCGGGGAAACCTCTCCCGCCATCCGTCATCGCCGGACAACGCTATGCATTCATTCGACCGGACGCCGCCGTGCTCGCGCCATGCTACAAGTTTTCCAAACATGGTCAATCGGGCAGCGAACTCTCCGAAATGCTGCCACATCTTGCCAAAATCGTAGATGAGATTTGTCTGATTCGATCGGTGCATACGGATCAATTCAATCACGCTCCAGCGCAGATTTTTTTCAACACTGGTTTTCTGCAACCAGGCCGGCCCAGTCTCGGTTCCTGGGTTCTCTATGGCCTCGGTGCGGAAACACAAAACCTCCCGGCATTCGTCGTGATGAGCACTGGCGGAGGGCTGAGCGGCGGTTCCGCACTTTGGTCTAGTGGCTTCCTCCCCACGATTTACACCGGCATTCGTTTCCGCAATCAAGGTCCACCCATTCTTGATGTAACCAGTCCCGGTGGGATCGATTCCAGACTTCAGCGAGACACCATTGATCTCGTCGCCGGCATGAATGAACGCCGCCTGAGCGCGGACGGTGATCCAGAAATCACGACTCGTATTGCGGCATATGAAATGGCCTTCCGTCTCCAAACCTCGGCGCCTGAGCTCATGGATTTGAAAAACGAAACCAAAGAGACTCTTGAACTTTACGGTTGTGAACCTGAGAAGCCCTCTTTTGCTCGCGCATGTCTGCTCGCGCGTCGGATGATCGAACGCGGTGTCCGTTTCGTAAATATTTATCACGAAGGTTGGGACGCCCACAGTGATGTCGCCGGGAATGTGAAGAATAACGCGGGGATTACTGATCGCGCCAGCGCCGCGCTCGTTATGGACCTCAAGCGCCGGGGTTTACTGGACGATACGCTCGTTATCTGGGGTGGGGAATTTGGAAGGACACCTATGGTGGAATCGAACCCCGCGCTGGGAAGAAGTCAGGGGCGCGATCACCATCCACAGGCGTTCACAGTCTGGATGGCTGGGGGCGGTATCAAAGCCGGGTTCAATTACGGCGCAACCGACGATCTCGGATTTCATGTCGTGGAAAATCCAGTCCATGTGCATGACCTCCAGGCGACCATCCTGCACTGTCTTGGATTTGATCACGAAAAACTGACCTATCGCCACGCTGGCCGAGACTTCCGGTTAACCGATGTGCATGGTCAGGTCGTGAAAGCGGTTCTGGCTTAATTCAATTGACGTCGAAACGCGTAACGGAGCGCGGGTATGTGCGCCGAGCATTACGCGCAGACGCCAACAAAATAAGATTTTGTTTTTGTTGGCAAGGTACTACCTTATAAGCCTTGGTTGATCACGCAGTGTAGCAATACCTTTCGAGCGCGCAGGTAGCGAACGGACCGCTGGGCCGCTCGCGCGGGCGTAACGAAATTGTCCGATCGCTTAACCGGGTCGAGCGCACTGAGCCGATCCGAACTTTCCGCCAGGGTATCATTGTGGCAATCAAATGAGGCTTAAGTGCGCTCCACAGCGCGACTGTTACGCTAACGTCCGTAACGCCCGCGGGCGCCGCCCAGCGGTCGGCGCCCTACCTTTCGAACGCGCAAGTATGACCTCCTCACGGACATTTAGCGACACCTAAAAATTCAAGACTTGTCGATTTTAGATTGAACCGATCCGCGCTTCCGGTGTTTCTTTGGAGATGTTCTTACGCGCAGTTCAACAACGAGTTTTTGCCACGCTTCTGGCCACGATCAGTTTAGGCATCAGCACTCTCAACGCTGAAACTTTTTGGATATGGGCGGATGGCCCGGGTTCCAGGGATGCAGCCAGCATCCGCCGCACGTTCGAGGTTTCGAGCGATCTCAAAGAAGCTATTCTGATCGTTACCTGCGATAACGGTGCGCAACTTTTTCTCGACAACAAAGCCGTTCTCACAAATGCCGATTGGAATGAGGCCTCAAGAATCGACCTGACTCGGAAGTTAATTCCGGGAAAACACGAACTTCGAGCTGAGTGCAAAAACGAAGGTGATATATCGGGTTTTGTCGCACGCCTCAGCTTGAAGTCCATAAGCGGTAAAGAAACTTTAGTCGAGACTGATGCATCCTGGGAAGCCACCGTGCCCGGACGTTCGCTGTGGAAACCCGCCCGAGTCGTCGCTAAGTACGGCGACGCCCCCTGGGGTGATGCCCTTGCCAACGCCAGCGCTTCTTCAGGTGCTCCCAGAGTTACAGATCCTGCGTCCATCCAGATTCGTCCCGGTTTCAAAGTGGAGCTTATTCATGCCGTTCCTAAATCAGAT
>JAQGOX010000952.1 GCA_028293365.1 Verrucomicrobiales bacterium
GGACCGCTTCGCACCCGATGGGCAGCCGATGTCAATCCATCCAAAGCCCTTCCTGAATATCCCCGCCCGCAACTGGTTCGGAAGGATTGGCAGAATTTGAACGGTTTGTGGGATTATTCGGTTCAACCAGCAGATTCTAAAAAGCCCGGGCAGTTTGATGGCAGAATCCTGGTTCCATTCCCGATTGAATCGGCACTTTCGGGTGTGATGAAGCCAATAACCGAAAAAGATCGTATTTGGTATCGCACCAGCTTTTCGATTCCGAAAAAATGGAAAAAACAGCACCTGCTCCTTCATTTTGGCGCGGTCGATTTCGAAGCGCATGTGTGGGTAAACGGACGGGAAGTTGGACAGCATCGTGGTGGCTATGATGGATTTAGCTTCGACATCACCTCCAGCCTGACCAGGGGAAAAAACGAATTGATCGTCAGCGCCTGGGACCCGGGCGATGCCGGGACCCAACCGCGTGGCAAACAGGTTCGCAAGCCAGACCAGGGGATTTTCTACACCGGAACGAGCGGAATCTGGCAAACGGTCTGGATCGAACCAGTACCGGAAGTCAGCATTGCGGGATTAAAAATCCTTCCTGATATTGACGTCAGTGCCGTGCATATCACTCCGCTAATCGCAGGCGACAACGCTGGAGCAGAAGTCGAAATCAGCGCCTACGATGGAACGCGGCAAATAGCGAAAGGTTCCGGAAAAGCTGGTTCAGAAATCACGCTCGCTATCAAAGATCCAAAACTGTGGTCGCCTGACTCCCCCACCCTTTATAATTTGAGCGCGAACCTCGTCCGCGCAGGAAAAAAAACCGACTCAGTTTCGAGCTACTTCGGAATGCGCAAAGTGGCTTTAGGCCAGGACGACAAAGGGACCACTCGCATTTTTCTGAACAACAAACCGTTTTTCATGGTTGGCCCGCTTGACCAGGGTTTTTGGCCGGATGGCCTTTACACTGCGCCCACTGATGAAGCACTCCGCTACGATATCGAGATTACACGGAAGCTCGGATTCAATATGGCGCGAAAGCATGTGAAAGTTGAGCCAGACCGTTGGTACTATTGGACCGATAAGCTGGGCTTGCTCGTTTGGCAGGATATGCCGAGCGGTGATCGATTCATTAGTCCTCGGGATCCCGATATCAAACGCACCCCTGAATCAGCCAAAGAATACGAGACCGAGCTCAAAGCAATGATTGATGGCCGTTACAATCATCCCTCCATAGTGATGTGGGTCGTATTTAACGAAGGCTGGGGGCAATTTGACACTCCGCGCATCACCCAATGGACCAAAGAGTACGATCCAAGTCGCCTCGTCGATAACACCAGCGGCTGGGCCGATCGTGAAGTTGGCGATGTCAACGACATGCACAAATATCCAGGTCCCGGCTCGCCCACTCCGGAACAGAATCGCGCGGCTGTGCTCGGTGAATTCGGCGGCCTTGGCTTCAAAGTTGACGGCCATACATGGGCGGGAAAAACCTGGGGCTACCAGGGGATGTCCAGCATCGACAAACTGACCCGCCAATATGTGAAATTGATGACCGGTGTCTGGGAATTGAAAAAGTCGCCCGGATTAAGTGCGGCGGTTTACACCCAAACCACCGATGTGGAATATGAAGGAAATGGTCTCCTCACCTATGATCGCGCCATTGTAAAAATGGATTTGGCAAAGGTCGCGGCTGCCAATCAGGGAAATATTCCACCGCCTCCCCGGCTCACAGAAATTGTTCCAACCGGGCAAAAAGAAGGCTCCCAGTGGTCTTACACAACAGCGAAACCAGCCTCGAATTGGTTCGAAACCGGATTCTCTGCTGCCGACTGGTCGCAGGGACCGTCTGGTTTCGGTACGCAAGGCACGCCAGGATCAGTTGTCCGCACCGAATGGAAATCCTCGGACATCTGGCTGCGCCGAAATATCGAGATTCAAGGATCTATCTCCCCTGCGCTCAAACTGATGGTCCACCACGACGAAGATGCGGAGATTTACATCAATGGCGTGCTCGCCACCAAATTACCCGGGCACATTGGAAATTATGACGATGTCGATATCAGTCCCGAAGCACTGAAAGCCATGCATCCCGGAACAAATGTTTTAGCCGTGCATTGCCACCAGACAACTGGAGGACAATATATCGATGTTGGACTGGTAAAAATCGAGCCGTGAGCGAAGTTCGATCACTTGAATTCTCAAAACTACCCGGCGTGCGCAAATAAATTGCGCCGCCGGCGTTTCGGACAGGAATCTGCGATTCGGAGTTATTTGTAGCACACCCCGTATTTCCAAGTGAAATCGAACGGCTGGTCAGGCCTTCTGTCACATTCTCAGAGGAAAAAGGGAGTATCACTTTCGCCGACGGACACGCGATTCGTTTGCGTGGCGAACCCCCGTGCAGACTCGCCCGACAAACCTGCTTAGCGGTATCCAACGGTTCTGCACCTTTATATTCCGGACTTTTCGGAGCGTCTTCTCAACCGAGGGTCGGATTTCCAAGCGATACCGCTTCATCCCCAACCGAGCTTTTTGCG
>JAQGOX010000026.1 GCA_028293365.1 Verrucomicrobiales bacterium
GCTGGCGATCCTGATCTCGCGTTGAGCGGATCCGGTCGATATCCTGCTGGGTGGTGGCACCCGTGATCTGCAATAAGTGGTCCTGCCGCACCAGGTCCTTTTCCGAAAGCTCCAGAGCGATCCGCGCCTGCTGGACCTGTGCTTCGATGGACGCCACTTCGGAGGTTCGTTTCCCCTTTTTCGCATCTTCCAAACTTGCCTTCGCCTGTGCCAACCGGCGGACGGCTTCATCCAACGCCGCCTTTTCCGATCGGCTTTCCAATTCGAATAGTGGATCCCCGGCCTTGACTTGCGCCCCTCGTTGGACCGGCAGCTTCTCCAGGGCGCCCGCGAGAGGCGAGGCGACATAGATGAATTCTCCCTCAATGTATCCCTGCAACTGATTCAAAGGGGGATGACTGCAACCCATCAAAAAACCGCCCACTGCTGCCGCAAGGGCAAACTGCAACCGCAACGTGCGAAACGAATGCGCTGCGATAATACGAATCATCATGTTTCAAGTTATGGTTTCGACGAAGCACGAAACTTGCGGAAATTCTGACAACTTACAATCTTCTTCCTTTTTTGGATTATCAACCTTTGAGAAAGTCCCTGCAAACCTCGAAGAAACAAATTGGAACGGTTGAGCCTTACGGTAAGCCTCTCACTAATGAAGACATTCTGGAAAGGCCTCGTGTTACCTTCTGTATGCTCGACGAGGAAGAAAAGCGTTACCAAACGCGGTGAAGTCTGGCTTGTGGAAAGTAGAGAATGTTCGACGAATCGAGCAGGCCCTGCTCGAAGGGCTGTTAATCCGTCGCTGACCCTAAGTCTGCGGCATCTGTGATGCTTCTATCCGATAATGTGCGACTGACCCTGATCGCGATCGTATCACTTAATAATCGGTATAGAGATTTCCTTCGAATAGCGAGCGCTTGTCGAGAGCGGAAACGCGAGTATCGACAAACAATCCATTCAGCCTGCCGCCATGGCGAAACCGAAAATTGGCCCCGTCAGGATCGGTAACTGAAAATTCCCGATCGAGATCGGTGCTTGGTTGCACGGGTTGGCGAGCGTTTTCGGGGAGCCCATCGTTATACGAAACATCTTTCCCAGCGGCATTTTTTACTCCCCAAAGGATCGCATGGGAATCCCCCGCCGTGTCGTATTGGATCGCATCCGAGGCGGCTAAAACTTCCACAGGCCGGAGGATGGTGTCAAAGCCTTGAGGTCTGCTGAAATTGCCATCTTTGAACACGTTTGGATTGCCCGAATAATTCAACGAATTTCCGACATTGGGACGTCCGGCCGATGGGCATTGAAATATTTTGCTGCGTCCGTCGGGCGAATTCGCGATCCCGCCAACATAATTTCCGAGAGCAATATCCCACTGCGTAAATCCAACAATGACACCGAAGGGAAAGCTCCGATTATCATCGCCGTAAAGCGTCATGGCTACCCCCACCTGTTTCAGGTTGGCAATGCATCGGGTGGCGCGCGCTTTTTCTTTGGACCGGGCCAGGGCGGGCAGGAGCATTGAGGCCAGAATAGCGATTATGGCGATGACCACGAGAAGTTCGATGAGCGTGAATGCATTAAAATGAACACTGCCGCGGCGCCGCCGATTCATTTGATCCATCAGGCATGTTGGTTTCTGCGTTTTCATGGTGAATTCCTTGTTTTAATTGGTTGCGAGAGCGCCAGCGTCCTGGCACTGCACCATTTCGGCGTAGCGGCCGCCCAGTGCGATTAACTCATCGTGTGAGCCTTGTTCTGCCACTTCACCGCGATCGAGGACGATGATCCGATCAGCGAGTCGAACGGTTGAAAGGCGATGAGCGATAATGAAAGTGGTCCGATCCTTGATGAGTTCCCGAATGGCGCCGAGGAGGCCTTGTTCGGTTTGGACATCCAATGCCGACGTTGGTTCGTCCAGGACCAGAATGGGGGCGTTTTTGAGCAAGGCACGTGCGATCGAAAGACGTTGCCGCTGGCCTCCGGAGAGATTAACACCGCGCTCGCCCAGCACTGTGTCATATCCATTCGGCAACTGCGCAACATACTCATGAAGCTGTGCTCTTCGGGAAGCCTTAATCATATCTTCGAACGAAGCATCGGGCTGACCGATTGCAATATTTTCCCGAATCGTACCCGAAAAAAGCACAGGATCCTGGAGAACGACACTGACCTGGCGGCGGAGCCAATCCAGTTTGAATTCACGCAGGTCTACTCCATCCAGAGAGATCTCGCCCCGCGTTGGATCGTAAAAACGTGTGAGCAAACTGGCAAAGGTCGTTTTGCCCGCACCCGAACGGCCCACGAGCGCAACAATAGTTCCCGATGGAATCCGGAGATCAAGGTTGCGCAGCACAGGCTGATCTTTCTCATATTGGAATGATACCTTCTTAAATTCGACCTCC
This sequence comes from Verrucomicrobiales bacterium, assembly GCA_028293365.1. Classification (GTDB taxonomy): domain Bacteria; phylum Verrucomicrobiota; class Verrucomicrobiia; order Limisphaerales; family SXQI01; genus JAQGOX01. The sequence goes on from JAQGOX010000026.1 coordinate 2,400, forward strand.
CCAAGCACGGCAGGAAGCGTCCTGGCCCGTGGTCGTTCCATGACGGCGGGAATTGAATCGATAACCTCAAAAACTCGCCGGAGCTGAGAGCCCGCGGATTGCACGATACTTGTGCTCTGACAAAGCGCATTGATCGGCTGATAGAGCATACCGAGATATGCGAGAAATACCAAAATATCACCGATCTGCAAAACTCCGGAGAAAACCCGCGTTGCGCCGGTGCAGGCGACAGCGGCGGTTCCCACTGCCATAACAATGCCCACCCAGGCGGAAAAGTGGAGTTGCGTAAAGATCAGTTGCAATTGGCGTTTCAGACTTCCCTGCGCCTGATTGCGAAAGCGCACACTCGATTGCGCTTCCATAGTGAAAGCTTGAATGGCACGAATCGAAGCAAGGGATTCCTGAACCGAGGCGACCAGTTGCTCCTCCTGTTTGTGATAGGCTGTTGAGTTTGCATCAATGCGCGGTCCGAAACTCTTGATGATCATGAGAAAAACCGGGGCCGCCACGAGTGTGACAAGAGTCATCAGCACGTCCAGCCGCAGCATCACAATCAATACCCCCAGAAAGAGCAGCCCGCCAGAGAACATCGGAGCGAGAGCGCCGGTCAACATGGTTTGCGCGGCATGAGCGTCATAGGCGACGCGATAAAGGCTTTCCCCAACCTGCTTGCGATCATGATAGGCGAGAGAAAGGCGATGCAATTGATCAAATGCGAGACAGCGCAATTCGAATACCAGTTTTCCTCCGGCTTGGATTAAAAGCAGGTTGCTGGTTAATTGGATAATCTTTTGCAGCACCGCCAGGATGACAATAGTCACAGCGATGGTGGCAGCGCCGGAAAAGGCGCTCGATCCAAATGCAGAGAGCCACCTGCTGATCAAGGGCGGGGCTGCGTGCTTGTTTAAAACATAATCCACCAGCCATTTAATTGGCCAGGGTTGCATAAGCTCGATGCCCACCCCACACGCGGCGAGAAATAAACCGGCGACCGTTTCGGGGCGCGCGGTATTCCAAAAAGGATATAGGCGCCGAATGATCATACTTCGCGCACGGGCGGCAGGTCGAGGCTTTCTCCAGCCTCGATTGCCAATTGGGATATCGCAGCAGTAAGCCTCAATTCAGAATACAATAAGACGAGCAGAAAAATGCACAACGGCAGAAACAGCGGCCAAAGATTGCAAAGGAAGGCGGCTGCCAATCCGCCCGTGCAGAGAGCGAAGTAAAGAAACGTTTTTGCCGTTCGCTTTTTTGTCACCCGATACCGGATAAAATGATGGCCTTTCTCAAGATTCTCTTCGCAGGCAGACTCGATTTGCAGTCGAACCGGCCCAGGCCCCAGGATATCCAAATCAGCCTTGTCAAACGAGCAACTTGGCCGGACGAGCCAGCCGAAACGTTCCAGGTGCAGTTGCAGACGGCTTAACCACTCTTCACGCTGTGAAATATTTCCCCAGATCCGCTGGTTTGCTGAATAAAGAGGGGGCGCCTGTTTCAATTTCCACCATCCTTTGATTCTGCCCCAGGCTCTCGCAAAAGGCTGCGCAAGATGGAGCAAAGCGATGATGGTAATCCCGCGCAGCCGAACCGGGCCGCGCCAGCGTTCGGACTTCGCGGCGTGAATGCCCGCAATAACGGCCGCGCTAACGGACCCGACAAGACAAACAAATCCAATTGCGCCAAAGATCGCGGCCACTAAACTCGAACGCGGAATCTGAAGCAAGCCGGTCCCCAGGACGCATACACTCACAGCCATCCACTCCACGGTTGTAAACAATTGAAACCAGCCGGCACCCATCGCCGGGTAGACCGCCTGGAATTGCGCTCCGCCAAATCGTCCCTGATAAACGCGGGAGCGGAACAGTCGAGGCAACTCCGTCCGACTCACCGCCTGACGCAGGCCATCATAAATGCCCCCTTGCCATACCGCATGCCCAAAGAGATTGTAATGTCCGGGGTAGCGGTGATGCAAATGCGCTTCCGCAAAACCGTAACCGCGTCGCTGGCGAAGAAATCC
>JAQGOX010000030.1 GCA_028293365.1 Verrucomicrobiales bacterium
CATCCAAAGACTGAATCCAAATGGATTGTGATCGCGGCCATCGCTCCCCTGGGAGAAGGGAGTGCGACCAAACTCGCCGGAGAATAAAATAAGAGTTTCGTCGAGGATGCCCCGCGATTTCAGGTCGCGAATCAGGCCCGCGATCGGTTGATCCACCTGAAATGCCATCGCTCCGTGGCCCTCTTTGATTTGGCCGTGTTGATCCCAGGGATTTGGAGCGCCACCGGCACCGATGTTTTGAGTCAGGCAACTCAATTCAACGAACCGCACGCCACGCTCTACCAGTCGCCGCGCAACCAGGCATTGACGAGCATAAGCGGCCTTCTCCTTGACTGGTGAATCGAGGCCGTAGAGCTTTTTGGTTGCTTCAGTTTCTCCAGTGATATCGCAAAGCTCCGGTACCGCGGTTTGCATGCGATAGGCGGTTTCGTAATTCTTGATCGCCCCCTCGATTTGCATTTCTCCAGCGGTTTGGGCGAATGTTTCATCGAACTGGTGAATGAACGCGAGCCGTTTGCGTTGCAGTCGGTCACTCTCCGAAGGTCGAATATTTGCCAACGCAGGATTGGCATCCACTTTTAGAAGAGATGCCTGATACTGTGATGGTAGAAAGCCGTTACTGTAGAGGCCGACGCCTCCATGGGGTGGAACCGCTCCACCGCTTTGCAAAACCACAAAACCGGGAAGATTCTGATTCACTGAACCGAGCCCATAGCCAACCCACGCGCCTGCGCTCGGATGCCCCATCGAAGCGAAGCCGGTATGGAAAAAATAATTGCCCTGCGCATGTTCATTTACGGGACTGGTCATCGAACGAATGATCGCGAGATCGTCCGCCAACTCCGCCAAATGCGGGAAAAGATCAGTCATCATGATTCCACTCTGACCCCGCGGTTTTGCTTCCCACGGGCTGCCCATGATGTTTCCATTATTATTAAACATCGTTGGTTTGACTGGGACCGGCATGGGCTGCCCGTGCCTCTTCCTTAGTTCGGGTTTCGGATCGAACGAATCAACGTGTGAAACTCCGCCCGACATGTAACAAAAGATGACGTTCTTAACCCTCGGCTTGAATTGGAGGACCGGGGTTTTGGCCTCAGGCGCGATCGCGCCGAACGCCTTATTGGCAAGGAGGCTTGAAAGTGCAAAAGAGCCGAAACCGACCGAACAACGCCGCAACATCTCTCGTCTGGAGAACGCCGAATTCAAATTGGAAAAAGGTGCGTTGTTTTTCATCGCGATATTATTGGACGTAAATGAATTCTTTGAAATTGAACAATGATTGGGCGAAATCGCGCCAGACCGGCTCGCTGGTTAAGAGACCATCTGGAGGCGTATTGTATTCGCGCGCGAGATCGGCGAGGTAAGTTTGACTCGTGATCAGTTCGGCGGCTGTCGCCGGCCGTGCAAAAGCGCGCTCAAACATGGTGTTAACCCGAGCGGGCTCCGATTGCGCCTCACCTATGAGCAAGCTTGCCCAGACTCGGGAGACTTCAATCACAAATGGATCATTCAACAGTGCGAGCGATTGGGCGGGAACATTGGTGGCGTCGCGACGACCGAGGGTGGTGAACGGTTTCGGCGCGTCAAACACTTCAAGAAAAGGACTGAGGGTGTTCCGACGAATAGTGAGATAGATACTGCGGCGTTTTTGTTCAGTTGCTGCCGCAAGTGCGTTCGCTCCCGGTCCAAACATGGTTGGATCGAGCCGTTCCGAAATTGCAAGCAGGCTGTCGCGAACCGATTCGGCTTCGAGCCGATGAACCCGCACATGTGATAGCAATTGATTGTCCGGGTCGATTTCAGTGGACTTTTCAGAAGGCGTGCTGGCCATTTGATAGGTCTTCGAAGTCACTATGAACCGAATCATTGATTTTATCGACCAACCGAATCCAGATTCGATGGCATTGGAGCCCGAAGCCGGATTTACGAAAGCTGAAGCCAGGTAATCGAGCAGTTCGGGATGAGTGGGCTTTTCACCCATGCGTCCGAAGTTGTCCACAGTCGCGACCAATCCGCGTCCAAAAAGTTCGTGCCAAATTCGATTAACGATCACGCGTGACGTCAGGGGATTCGATGGGTTTGTGATATCCTCCGCGAGCTCGAGACGCCCGCTAAGAGCCGTCTTGTAATCATGGCTTCCGAGTGCTTCTAAAAAGCGGCGAGGAACTGGCTCTCCCGGATGCCGGTGATCGCCTCGATTAAAAAGCGGTGCGTTGTAAGCGGTGGTCTCTACAACTCCGGGCGCACGGCGACCGTTCGGAATGTCTGCTTCCAAGGTGCGGTATTCAGCGACTAACGAGGCAAGGTTCGGCAATTGATTGGTTGAGTTTGGTAATAATCCATCGCGGATAAATCGATCGAGGAACGCGCGCTCCACATCGTTTATTTCGCCGGTTTGCCAGTTTTCAATCGCGTTAACGAGCAGTTGTCCGTAATTCGTTCCCAGATCGGCCGCGGATTTTGGGGTTTTGGATTCCAGCAGCGTCAATGCTGATGAAAACTCTTCACGTGGACCTTCCGATCCATCGTGGAAAACCACTTTTTGAACTCCATAATAGGAGCGGCCACCTTCGCCGGATGGCGGTCGATTCCGCGCGAGATCATCTTCTGAGGGGACGAATTCCAGGTACGCTTCCGAGCCTTTACGATACGCTATGTCCAAAGTGATCCACCCGGCTGAATCCGA